>NZ_JBEHFM010000008.1:0-105049 GCF_040225675.1 Corynebacterium sp. KPL2680 | reverse complement strand
GAACTCACAATGAACATCCTCTCCTACGGACACAAGATCCGTACTAATAGGGTGTCCACTACTCGAGGGTAACCGCAAAACACGAGCGCAGGTTATTTAGTTGGGGTAGTCCAGAAAAATCTGTTGGTGCTGGGGCTTCAATTCCGAAAACCGCTTTGAAGGCTTGGCAAATAGCCCGTTTGTTAGACACCGAAATCTGACGGTTTGCCACTCCGAGGATAGTAAACGGATCCATGTCAGTAGCTGGCACTTCTGCATCGTCGATGGACCATTTCCATAGATGCTTGAACCGAAGCGGGCGTCCTGAAATTTCAGCGGTTTCTTTTAGCTTTTCCAGTAGCTCAGCGCGGTTGTCTTTGAAGGCGAGTAGCTTAGTGGCGAATTCTTCGAAAAAATCCGGCCAATCAAATGACGGGGATAATGGAGTCTCAGAGAAAAATTCAGGATCTCCCATGCCCTGGATGACTGATTCCACACGGTCATAGGCATGATTTCGAGAAATCTGACAAATAGTAAGCAGTGAACCCAGAGAACGTTGAAGGTCAAGTCCTAGGTCATCACGGTTGAAGAAATCGCTGGACCAGTTGATTGGTCGAACATGCCGTAAATCCTTCGGATCATTTGGGTGGTATTCGTAGTTGCCGGAGACACAGCCGAAATAAACTCGTCCTTGGTGCAATTTGCTAGGCATCAGAACTAAGTCGCCTATCTGCATCTCGTTTTTAAATCGATTGAGCTGAGACGCGTAGCTGGTAGCCGTTTGTGCCTTGAGATCTGGGTGCTCTCGAACCATTGAGGCTTTGATGGCATCCAGACTATCCTGCTGGTTTACCTCTGGGCCGTAGTCCATGCCGGGAAGACCTTGGTTGGACGCTAATGCTTGCTTTTCGCGTTCGCCATTGCTTCCGGCGCGCAGTACCCAGAAAAAATCCGCACTGGATTCTTCAGGAACTTGTTCTTGCGGGCCTGTATCGTCTGCTTGTGGCTTATTTGTTTTGGAAGTAAGTTTTCCGAGTTCTCGAATTTGGTCTTTGCTTAAGGGATACGGGTTGGAGGCAAGCCAAGTGGCCCCCTCAGCGGTCAAGGAAAAGGAACCCGGTTTAGAGGAAGTGACAAAGCCAATCTCTCTTGCGTGGAATACCGCCCACCGCGTCCGGTCTTCCACAGCGGTTCTATTTTTGAGCTGCCGGTGAGCTTGCTCTGGAAAGTCCACTTCAGCAATTTTTTGAACGCGTTCAAAAATCTCGGGATAAGAGACCAGTGTCGCGTCCCGCATCGTTTCTAAGACGATGGGAAGAACGGTTCTCCAAGAAAAGGTTTGCTGTGGGTCACTCATCAAAGCATCCTTAGAAGTTAAAGCAGGGACGTTTTCATGATAGTAGGAGAACGATTCACTCGGTACGGATGTAGCTCAATTGGAAACCGCCGGGGATAAAATCGAGAGAAAGAACCCCAACCCAAGGAGCCACCATGGACCAGAACAAATTCCGTCACGTCGTCGTCATGGGAGTCTCTGGCTCTGGCAAGACAACGGTGGGGGAGGCCCTGTCGCCGCTGGTCGGGCTAGAGTACCGCGACGGCGATGATATGCACACGCAGGCGAATATCGACAAGATGGCCGCGGGAACGCCGCTGAATGATGAGGACCGGGAGCCGTGGCTAAAACAGATTGGTCAGTGGCTGGCGGATAGGCCAGAAGGTGCGATGGTGGGGTGCAGCGCGTTGAAGCGAAAGTATCGAGATCTGATTAGAAAGTACTGCCCAGGCGTGGCGTTTGTGCACGTACATGGTGACTTTGATGTGTTGTATGAGCGGATGCAACACCGGCCGGGACACTTCATGCCAGCGTCGTTGTTGCAGTCGCAGTTCGACACCTTGGAGCCGCTGGAAGAGGACGAAACTGGCCGCGTCTTCGATGTGACGCGGCCAGCGGAAGATATTGCAGAAGACGCTGCTGCTTGGATAAAGACCGGCGCTTAAAAGACTGCAGCCGCGCCGTAGAGGACTAGGACGAGTGCGAAGCCGATGACGGAGATAAGCATCTGGTTGACGGTCCATGTCTTCAGAGTTGTCACGGTATCCATGCCCATTAGGCGGCCGACGAGCCAGAAGCCGGAATCGTTGACGTGGGAGCCAAAGACAGAACCGGCTGCGGTGGCCACAACGATGAGCGCGAGTTGGAGTTCGTTGAAACCGCCAGCTTCCACGGCGGGGACCATCAGGGCAGCAGCAGTGGTGAGTGCGACGGTGGCTGAACCTTGTGCCAGGCGGAGGGCTACGGCGATGAGGTAGCAGGCCAGGATGACGGGGATGCCGAGGCCGGAGAGGGAATCGGCAAGCGCATCGCCAATACCTGAGGTGCGAAGCACGCCGCCGAACATGCCGCCCGCGCCGGTGATGAGCACGACGGAACAGATAGGTCCAAGCGAGGAGTCAACGAGCTTTTCCAGCGCCGTCTTTTCCACGCCGCGGCGCAGGCCGAGGACTACCAGCGCGATAAGAACCGTAATCAGCAGTGCGATTGGAGTTTGGCCGAGCATGACGAAGAACCTGACCCACGTGGCATCAGCATCGATGGTGCCGTAGGAAGCTAGGGCATTGAGTCCGGTATTGAAGAAGATAAGCACCATCGGGATGAGCAGGATGGAAATCACCGTGGCGGCAGAGGCTGGTTTTAAGGGTTGTTCTTCCTTTTCAAGGACAGGCCCGGCGATGGCATCGGTGACCTTGAATGGGAACTTCTTGCCGGCATAAAGTCCAAAGCGGTAGCCAGAGATATACCAGGTAGGCAGGGCCAACAGCAGGCCGACGAGCAGCACCAGGCCGAGATCGGCGCCGTAGAATTCACTGGCGGCGACAGGACCGGGGTGCGGTGGCAGGTAGACGTGCATGACAGAAAATGCGCCGGCGGCTGGCAGGCCAAAAGCAAGGACTGGGCCATTCAAGCGGCGGGCGACGGCAAAGATAACTGGCAGCATCACGATAAGACCAGCGTCGAAGAAGATAGGAAAGCCCATAATCAGCGAGGCAATGCCGAGTGCAAGGGGTGCTTTATTTTCGCCAAAGCGGCGAACCATGGCATCGGCAAGCGACTGAGCACCGCCGGAAGCTTCCACGAGCCGGCCGATCATGGCGCCGAGTCCCACCAGAAGCGCCACCGAGCCAAGGGTCGAGCTGAAACTTTCCGTCATCGTAGGGACAATGCCTTCGAGCGGTATGCCAGCTGCAAGTGCTGTCAGCGCGGAGACCACCAGCAGAGTGAGAAAAGCGTGGAGCTTGAAATATATAACCAGCACCAAAATCACAGCGATTGCAGCGACCGCAATCCCTAGCAGCGGACCAGTGGACAATGTGGGTTCCCACGTCTCCATAGAGAAGGCTCCTTTTCTTGTGCAAACCTTTGAATACGGGCAACGTTAGCAGTAGCTCTGCTAGCCGATGCCCACATTTCCCCAACGTGGCTTATCCACCGCCCCGAAACTGGGCATATAAAAATCCCCTGGTTCCAGTGAAGGACCAGGGGAGAAGCCGAGGCGTGCTTAGTCGAACTGACCTTGGATGATGGCGGCCGCATCGAGCGGGGTTACGTGATAGGAGATCGGGTTCTGGTTGGAACCTGCCATAAGTGCGCCGGCGCAGGAATGTCCCGCGCCCATCATGTGGCCTAGCTCGTGAGCAATGGTGCCTTGGAGCGCCTCAGGGTAGGTGGCGTTGGGCATCTTGATGGACACCAACTTGTGATCTGGGTAAGCCGAGCCTTGGACGTAGCCGCGGGGATCCGGATTGTAGATGATGGAAATGGTGTCATCATCAGCTTCGGAAGGCTTTACTTCCTTAAGGGAGGCTTTTCCCTCGAGAGCCTCGTTCCACTCGGCAACGGCGGCGTCCAGCTGCTTGCGGTATGGGAAGTTATCCGCCACTTTGTACTTTAGTACGCCATCGCTGAAATAAGGTTTCACAGAGTCCTCATCGTGGAGGATAGAAGGATCTGGAACCGGCTTGCCCTCGTTAGCCAGCTTGGTGATGGCCTTGCAGGTTCCAGGATCGATGATGGAACGTACTGGGTCGCTCTTTGCGTTCGCGGCCGGCGCGGCGATAGTGCCGAGAATGGCGGTGGTGGCAAGGGCGGTGACAGATATCTTCTTCAGAGAGCGCATCGGCAGTTAGTTACCTTTCGATTGGCTTTATCGTTCGTGGAGTGCAGTTGGCCTTAGCAATATCCGCGGGAAACAGAATTGCGTGGATGCCTCAGGCAAGCGAGTAACAATCAATTTTTGCTACACCGGGCAAAATAAAAATTTACATTGTTAGCTTCGCTTTGTCGACTCTAATTTAGACGCTCACCAGTAGTAGAGCTAAATAGGTGGATACGGTCAGGATCTGGGGAAATGCGGAAAGTGTCACCAATCGTGTAATCACGGCGAGCACTTACCAACATCCCAGTTTGTCCGCCCATGCGGGTCGTCGACTGGAGATTTTCGCCCGAGTCTGCCAAGTCGCCATAGAGGTAGGTTTGATTGCCTAGCTCTTCAACGTGCTTAACGGTAAATTCCGCGCCTTCCTCTGTGTGCACCCAATCTTCAGGGCGAACGCCAACGGTAACGGATTGCGCACCATCGAAGTCGTAATTGGCCAAGTTGATGCGAGTAGATCCAAGTGAAAGCTGACTAGAGGTGTGCGCGAGGTTGTAGATATTCATGGCAGGGGAGCCGATGAAGCCGGCAACGAAGACGTTCTGGGGGCGGTCGTAGATTTCACGAGTGGTATCTACTTGTTGTAGGACACCTGCATTAAGCACCGCGACGCGGTCACCCATGGTCATTGCTTCGGTCTGGTCGTGGGTTACGTATACCGTGGTCGTGCCAAGACGACGTTGCAAAGTTGAAATCTGCGCGCGGGTGGATACGCGCAGTTTTGCATCTAGGTTGGATAATGGCTCGTCCATGCAGAATACAGCTGGTTCGCGCACGATGGCGCGGCCCATCGCTACGCGCTGGCGCTGGCCACCTGAAAGATTTGCGGGCTTTCGGTCAAGCAGATCCTCCATCTGCAAGATTTTCGCGGCTTCTTGCACCCGCGTCTTAATCTGGTCCTTGGGTACTTTCCGGTTCTCCAAAGCGAAGGACATATTCTGCGCGACCGACATATTCGGGTACAGGGCGTAGTTCTGAAAGACCATGGCTACGTCTCGATCTGATGGGCTGACTCCAGTGACGTCTTTTCCTCCGATCCGAATGGAACCTCGGTCGGTCGGCTCAAGGCCCGCGAGCATTCGTAGGCTGGTGGATTTTCCGCAGCCAGAAGGCCCGACGAGGACCAAAAACTCGCCATCGGAAATATCTAGATTAAGACGGTCAACTGCGGGGCGCTCCGCGTCTTTGGAGTAGATGCGGCTTGCTCCATCAAATGTGACAGTAGCCATGGTGTTACCTTTCAGATACTAAGGAAAATTGGCAAGATTAGCCGTTAATGACGGGCTTTACCTGGTTGTCATAAATGGACTGCAGAGTCTTTTCCAGATCCGTGAGCACCTTGGTGACATCGTCGCGGTTGGTGACGATCTTCTCGAAGGCACCACCAATCTCCTGATCTGCACCGGGGAGGAATACACGGGCGTTGTCCTGTGGGCGTGTTTCTGGAAGCTGCTTGATAGCAGTCTCGAAGTTCGGGTTCTCTTCCATGAATTTCTTCTGTTCTTCGTTGTCGGCAGCAGAAGAGCGGACTGGCATATAACCCACATTTTGGGACCAGTACGAGGTGTTTTCCTCGTTCGTGATGAAATCAATCAGCTTAATGGCTGCCAACTGGCGGTTCTTGCTAATACCGGAAGGAATGGCGAGGCCGGCACCTCCGGTGGGGCAAGCGCCGTCTCCCTTTGGATTGGGAAGGAATGCGGTTCCTAACTCGAAGTCAGCGGTATCAGAGATACCTGCAAGATCGCCTGTGGATAGGACAGTGGCTGCAGCGCGTCCAGTACCGAATTCCATGGCCATGTCATTGCCCATGTAGGAATAGCCATTCTTGCTATCGGTAACATCCTTGAGCCATTCCACAGCCTCGATGGTTTTGTCATCAGTGAACTTCAAATCCCATTCATCGGAGTAGGCGCCGCCCTTAGACCACAAGGGGCCTTGGAAAATCCATCCCAAGTAGCCGACGGCATCGCCCCAGCCAAAGGGCTTCATTTTAGAATCAGCGCTGGCGAGCTTTTTAGACCACGCATCCATTTCGTCCCAAGACTCTGGTCCGCGGTCCGGCAAGCCAGCCTTCTTCCACGCGTCCTTGTTGTAGTAGAACAGGGGAGTCGACCGGGCAAAGGGAAGCGCGAAGTGGCCGCCGTCGTAGTTGTAGTCCTCATAGAGCGGTTGGACATAGCTTGAAAGGTCAATATCGGCTTCTTTGGCTAGATCATCAACATTGGCAATCTGCCCATTGATGGCGAAGTTATACCACCACACATCAGACAGAACCACGATGTCTGGAAGATCAGATCCTGTGAGTGCAGCATTAAACTTTTGTGCTGCTTCCTCGTAGTTCTTTCCTGCGTCAACAAGGTTGACCTTGATATCAGGGTTTTCCTTCTCGAAGCGAGAGATGATTTCTTTTTCGATGTCCTTTGAGGAAGCTGGGTGGTTGGACCACCACGTCAATTCCGTGACCTCGCCACCATCGCTACTGCCTTGGGAACTAGTAGATGAGGTGCCAGCACAAGCGGCAAGAAATGTAGCGGTAGAAGCAGTGGAAGCTAGCGCGAGAAACTTACGGCGAAGCATGGGTATCTCCTTATATAGAAGTCAGATTGAGAAGGATAGGGTGATAACGGCGAGCGTGATAGGGATAGAAGCCTTCTAACCTTTGACGGCGCCAGTGGTGAGACCTTGAATCATGTATTTCTGCAGGCCAAGGAAGATGACGACCATTGGAAGAATGGTGAGAACGGTTGCTGCCATTACTGGTCCCCAGTTAGTAACGCCATCATTGTTTTGCAGCATGGTTAGACCCACCTGCAAGGGAGCAACCCGTTCCGTATCCGCCATCAGGAATGGCCACAAGTAGGTATTCCATTCGTTTACTAGTGTGATCACGGAAAATGCTGTCAGTGTTGGCCAAGAGACGGGAAGCAGCACCTTGGTGAGCAAGCGAATGGGGCCGGCACCGTCCATGCGAGCAGCTTCCACAAGCTCATAAGGCAAGGAAAGGAAGTGATTGCGCATGAGGAAGGTGCCGAATGCAACACCAGCCAGTGGGACGATGATGCCGACAAAGGTATTACGCCATCCCAAGGAATTGACCAAGGCGTAGTTGGAAATCACCGTGATTTCTGCAGGGACCATCAGGGAAGAAATCACCACGATGAAGACTAGATTGCGTCCTGGAAAGCGAAGGATAGATAAGGCGTAGGCGGAGATGACACCAAGCACAATCTTTATAGCGGATAGGACCGCGGTAATGAAGACGGAGTTGCGCAGGTAAGTCCAGAAGGGAACGCGCGTTGTGGCGTCTGCGTAGTTTTTGGTTTCCCACGTCGGCGGTAGCCAGTTAACTGGGTCGGTGTAAATATCACCTCTGGCCTTGAAAGAGGTCATTAAGATCCAGAACAACGGCAGTCCCACGAGCAGGAGGACGAGGATAATTCCTACGTAGCCACCGATGAGCTTGGCACGCCTTGATACAAGGGAAGAGTCTGTGATCATGTGAAGATTTGAATCAGCCATAGGGTGGGTTAACCGCGCTTATCCATGATGCGGACCTGAATCAACGTAACGACGAGCAGGATGAGGAATAGGATTGTCGCAGCAGTGGCGCCGTAACCAGCACGGAAGTTGACAAAGGTTTCGTTATAAATCTGAAAAACCAGCGTCTGGGTGCCGTTTCCTTGAGGGCCGCCTCGGGTCATGACGTTGATGATGTCGAAGACCTGCACAGAGTTGAGCAGTACCGTAATGGAAAGGAAGAAGGCGGTATTGCGCAGTTGTGGCATTGTCACGCACCAGAATTTGCGCCAACGCCCAGTTCCATCAATGGCGGCAGCTTCGTCTAATTCTTTATCTAAGCCTTGTAGAGCAGCCAAGTAGATGACAAACGTGTATCCCAAGTTCTTCCACACGAATGTGAATGTCACCATGAACAACGCCCAGCTAGGCACGGCGTAAAAGTTTGGAGAACTAATGCCAAACCACCCAAGGATTTCTTGAATCAATCCGAAGTTGGGGTCGAATACGAATTGGAAGGCGATACCAATCGCGGCACCGGAGATGGCATAAGGCGCAAAGACCACCGAGCGTGCAAAGTTGCGGCCTCTGATTTTTTGATTGAGAAGAAGCGCAAGCGCGAGCCCAATCACCATGGAGCCGATGACCGCGAAAAAGGTGAAAATGACGGTATTTAAGACGATCGTCTTTGTATCGTCACGCGTGAACCACTCCACGTAATTATCAAAACCAACAAAAGTGGAGCTTGTACTAGAAATATTCCAGTTAAAAAAGGAAAGCCGAATATTATCCAGCAGCGGCCGGTAGGTAAAAATGGCCAGCAAGATGAGATTGGGCGCCAAAAGTACGGCAGCCAGCAACCATTCCTTATGCCGGCTCTTTGTAGCCTTTCGCACGAGCTCCGATGAATTATCGTTGCTCGGGCCGGTGGCCGTGGCAGTCGCGATGCCGTTCTTAGTGTCGGCGTGGTCATCCCTGAGAGTCACCCAGTCAACGTAAACCGCGTAGATTACGGGGTGTTTCACATAGTGGAAACTCTTGATGAATTGCAAACGTCGAGCCCGTAAAGACTAGGGGACTGTTGCGTACTCGATGGAAAAACAACTCCAGCGCCCGGGCCTCAGTAAAGGGCCGCAGGGCGCTGGAGCTGGTTCTCTCTATCTCTCTTGCGTTCTCTCAAACGCTAAGGAAAGTATGGCGCTAGACCCTGTTATAGACATTGAAAAAAGCTGAAATTTTCCTGAAAGTTAGTGGAGGCTAAGAAGGCCACGGGGTAGGTACGCGGTGCGCTAGTCTGGAGGGTAGAAGAATTAGCCAAAATGTGGGTGGAAGCTGGGGCAATGGCCGCCGAGAAATGGCCTGGATCGCAGCTTTCCCGCGAGGTAGAGGTGGAAGATTTGTCGTCGCAGTATGATCCGAATTTTCACCGGCAGATGGGCGTGGAAGCTGACGTCGTCTTGCGCGTCGGAATGATGCTGATGGGGGCTGGCACATCGGGGTACCGCGTGCTGCGCGGCATGAAGCGCAGCGCCCGAGCGCTGGGGTTTGATCACTTGGATGCCAACGTGGGGCTGACCCAGATTACCTGTACCTTTCACCGGGGCGATTCCTTTCGCACCGTGATTGCGCGCACGCATTCGCCGGCCGTCGATGCCTCCCGCATTGAGGCATTGGAGGATCTCACCCATAACCACCTGTATTCCGGAATTACCGCGGAAGAGCTTTCAGGGATGCTCGATTCCATTGAAAGTGACGTGAAAAAGCGCTGGAGCGTGTGGGTCCTATCCACAGCGGCCGCGGTCGCGTGCGCAGCGTTTGCATTCCTGAACTTCTTTCCGGTACAGGCGGTAGGGCTCGTGGCGCTGGCCGCATTCGTGGGGCAGTTCGTGCGATATGAGGTGCTCCACCAGCACGTGCACCAAATTGGCGGGATCATCGCCGGTGGCGCGGCAGCTAGCATCACGTTCTTTATCCTCATCGAGCTCCTAGGATTTGCCGGGGTGGTAGAGCCGAGCTCGCTTTCCTCGGGCTATGTAGCGGCGGTGCTCTTTTTGATTCCGGGGTTCCCGCTGTTCTCGGCCCTGATTGATATTGCGCGCTTTGACTTTGATGCGGGCATCGCCAGGCTAGGGTATGCGTTTACGGTCATCTTTACCGCTACGTTTACCGTCTCCATGGTCAGTTGGCTGACAGATCTCAGCCCAGATCCGCCGGTTCCCGCACCGGATACGCGGTGGTATCTACTGGCTTCTGTCGCCAGTTTCTTCGGCATCGCGGGCTTTGCCTTCCTTTTTAATTCCTCGCGCCGCATGGTCCTAGTGGCCGCAAGCGTGGGGACAGTGGCCAACGCGGTGCGCCTGGGTCTGCTCGAGCTGGGTACGACCATCTACTTTGCGGCTTTTATTGGCGGGCTGATCATCGGACTCTTGGGTGCGGTGGCCTCGCAAAAGGCGCGGTTGCCGCGCATTACCACCACCGTGCCTGCCGCCGTCATCATGATCCCCGGGGTGACGATGTTCCGCGCGGTCTATTACCTCAATGATGGCCAGATGGATCAGGCGGTGGCGAATGTGGCCACCGGCTTGATGGTGGTAGGCGCCATCGGCGCAGGGATGGTATTTGCCCGTCTGCTTACGGACCGCGACTGGGCGTTGGGGCGGCTCATTGACTTCGATAAGGAAATCCCACGAAAGAAGCCCGCCTAGCGCGGGTGGCCCGGCTTTGCGGCAGCCACCCGCAATGGCAGCCAGAGACGGCGGCCAGAGGCACTAGGCAATGCGGCTGCCAAAAATACGGATAGGAAAACGCCAGCGGCACCCGGTTCCTTTCGGTTCCGAGTGCCGCTGACGTCTCTCTCTACAAGGGTGTTTCCATGTATCGGTGTTCACCGCCCTCTGGAAACTGAGGGGTTCTCTCTATCTCTCTCGTATGCGCTCTCTCAAACGCATGATTTAAGTATGGGGCATGTGACTGGAACAGCCATGGAATCTGCCTGAAAGGTTGCTGCTAAGTGCTGTGAGTTAGGTGGGGAAGGGAGGCATCGGCAAGCGAAGCTTATAGGCGAGGCTATAAAAGCAGATAAAGGTGATCTAAACCATAGTTATTTCTGTAGGCTCGTCGTTATGGGTGCAGATGATGCTGCGCCATTTTTGCGAATGATGCTCAACAGAAACGAGGTGAGGAGCATGGCTCCTCTGATAGCCCCACCGCCAGCGAGCGATGAATCTGCCCCAACGGACGTGGACGTTCCTGGTACTTCACACGAACAGCGCGTTTCCGCTATCAAAGCTGCATTCATCGGCACGTTTATTGAGTGGTTCGATTATGCGGCCTATATCTATATGTCCGCGATTATCTCGCGCGTCTTCTTCCCAGAAATGGAAGGTCGCCGCGCGCTGATTTTGACCTTTGCGCTCTTCGCGCTGTCATTCCTGGTGCGCCCCATCGGCGGAATCGTCTGGGGTCATATTGGTGATAGGCACGGCCGCATCCACACGTTGACCTATTCCATCGTGCTGATGTCGCTGGCGACCGCCTGCATCGGTCTATTGCCTGGGTATGCCACCATCGGCTTTGCCGCCACGCTATTGCTCCTGCTGTGCCGCATGGTGCAAGGCTTTTCCGCCGCCGGTGAATACGCCGGCGCCGCCACGCACTTGGCTGAGATTGCCCCACCTGGGAAACGCGGGATTTATGCTGCGGTGGTGCCCTCGGCCACCGCATCCGGGCTGCTCTTGGGCTCGCTCATCGCGGCATTTCTTACTGGCGTGCTTGATGATGATGCCCTGCATTCCTGGGGCTGGCGCGTGCCCTTCCTGGTGGCGCTGCCGCTGGGCTTGTACGGGCTATGGATTCGCCACCACACGGAGGAATCCACCCGCTTTGAAAAGCACGCGGAAACCGAGCTTTCGCCCCTGCGTCAGGTGCTGAAATACCCCAAGGCCCTGGCCATTGCCTTTGCCGGCGCGGTGCTCAACGCGATTGGTTTCTACGTCATCTTGACCTACCTGCCTACCTATCTTTCGGAGGAGCTGGGCATGGCAGAAACCCCGGCGTTTATTGCTTCCTCGGTGGCCTCCGCGTTCTACGTGGGCTTCGCGCTATTGACAGGCCTGCTGTCCGATCGCCTTGGTCGGCGCACCACCATGCTGTGCGCCGCGCTCTTTATGGGCCTTGCCATCATTCCGGCATTCATGCTTCTCGATGGCGCAGGCATCCTGCTTGTCATCATCATTCAGGTGTGCCTGGGTGGGGTGCTGGCGCTTAACGATGGCGTCTTGCCCTCCTTCCTTTCCGAGCAGTTCCCCACGCACGTGCGCCTGTCTGGTTTCGCGTTGACGTTTAATACGGCCAATGCCATCTTCGGTGGCACCGCTCCGATGATCGCGACGTGGCTGATTGATACCACCGGAAATAAACTCGCCCCAGCCTTTTACCTTGTGACCGCTGCAATCGTGACGGGTACCGCCGTGCTCTTCGCGCCGCGCAAGAACGACCTGGTGGCATAGCCCTTACCCCGCCCCCAGAACCAGTAAAACGCCAGCGGCACCCGGTTCCTTTCGGTTCCGAGTGCCGCTGACGTCTCTCTCTACAAGGGTGTTTCCATGTATCGGTTTGCACCGCCCTCTGGAAACTGAGGGGTTCTCTCTATCTCTCTCGTATGCGCTCTCTCAAACGCATGATTTAAGTATGGGGCATATGGCTGGAACAGCAATGGAATCTATCTGATAGGTCGCTGAAAATTACTGAAAGTTTCCTGTGGGGATGAAGCTAATAAAATGAGACCGAAACAGATGCAACTTCTAAGCTATAGATCTAGCTAGACCAGTTGGCCCGAGAGCAGGAATAAGCTATACATTTTACAAATCCTCGGCTGGGGCTAGAAGTCTTATTTTCTGAGAAGACTATTCTGGGTAGAATCGCCATGTCTTCCCAGCTCCATTGCCGTAGGCTTCTAATGACTGAAGTAAAAGATCTAACTGTGAAGAGGCAAGCTTTAAGACGTCTTCAAGTAGGTTGGCTCTCACCAAAGCGCCATCACTGATGTCTTCAATAAAATAAGATTCCGATTGGGATGAAGCAATCGGAGCCGAGGTTAAATAAAGAATTTGATCATGGTACGCCTTTGAAACCTTTGGGGGCTGTACAAAAAAAGCACCGCGAATCAACTCACCTTCTCGCGATTCTAATTCAGAACAGATTTGGGCAGTAGCGGATCGAAGATATGAAGATGTTACTTTTATGGCTTCAATAGCTGAACCTATTGCATTGGAGAGTTCGAAATTTAGGAATGAAGAATTCGAGTAGGAAGCGAGGGTGCTTGAGTCCCCCGACCTTCGAAATAGAGGGTTTCCAGATGGTAGGTTTGCGGAATTAGAAAGTTCGTTAGCTAACCTTTCTTTCGCGAATTGGTTAAACCTTAAAATAGGTGAAATGTCTCTCAGGGATACGGAAGTTTGAACGTTTCCGAAGTTTATTGATTGAGAGGCTTTGTTAAGGCAATCTTCCGAACGGGCAATGAAATCATCGAATGATTTATAATTGTAAAGTGCTATACCTGCCGCTACGAATTGCCCATTTATTAGCGAAATTATATCACCGTCGGCAAAGGAGTAGTGGTCATTAAAAATAGAATTTACCCACCAAGAGGCGGGTACCACATCACCACTACCATAGGAGGCGCGCAAGTCTATCGATCCTGATTCCATCTTAGAAAAATGTAAAATCAAATCTAAATATGTTTTTGATGAAATGCCATTTTTTCCATGACTTAACTGGCAAATTTTAATGGCTGTTATAGCACGCATCTTTCGAATGGAGATGGAATCGGGGCTTCCAACTAAGTGTGCGTCTAGTACCAAGTCTTGGGTATTTTGTTCGACACTAAAACGGTCTAAATGCCCGAGAAATGTAGTAAATCCATAGGCCGAACCCCCGTCGTCAATGAACCGTTCGACTTCTTTTCTGTGATTGTAGATTAAATCTGAGGATAGTTTCCACTCTGGAATAGAATTCCCATCCAACGCGGATAATAGTTGATTCAGTTTATAAATAGACATTTATTATTTCTCCGTTTCTTCTTTCCGGGTGGCGCTTCCTCTATTTTTTGTTACAATAATTATTAAAAATATAGAAATTAGCGCAGTTATGATTAATATAGTATCTAGATTCCATGATCTAAATATATTGATGATTTGACTGTCGGGGTACCAAGGAACTCCATCCTCGCCGCTTTCTCCTGAGTATGCCGTGCCAATGAATGAAAGTGTCAGTGATACGAGTCCGGTAGCTGATAGGACGAAAAGGACAAATTCCATCACTCTATTAGATCGTCTGATCGGGATATCAGCTCTAGCGTTCAGAATGTTCTCTAACCGCGATAGTCGAGCTGAAATATTTTCTATAACCTGACGGTACCCCCAAGCCTCTAGAATATGATACACTGCTTCACGGTGGATGCTATTAGCTTCAGTTCCCAAGCGTTCAAAGAACATAGAGGCAACGGCTAGGTTATAGTTTATCCTTACTAAAGTTTCTAAAGCCTTGTCTTGCTCTGTCCTCCCCAATTTTACGTGACCTGCTCTGCGGAGGAGATCGATTGACTTAGTGTCAATATCATTTACAAAACACCACAGATACTGTGCAAACACGGCACTCTTTTGTAAATCTTGGAATTTATACTCGGACAAGGGTGACCAGGCGACGTTGTTTCCCCAGCTTATCTCCACGGTGACATCCGTATCTAATTTTACTCGTGTAGCGCTGTCTTCTTGTTGGAACCACGATTTGGGCACCGTTGTATCTCTTTCGGTGTCCATAGAAGTTGAGCCTTCCCGAGGGGGATTTTGGCCTAGGATGAGAGTTCTTCCGACCCAGCGAACTATATGGTTATGGTCTGCATAGTTGAGTTTACATATATCTTTCATTAAGTAACTGGTGGCTTCTTCAAATTGTGCTATGTCGAAGGCGGAAAAATATTGGAAGCCGTCTCTGTCAGACAACGCAGGCTCAGATAGCTCAATGAATGCTACGATGAAGTCCATTTCAAAGTGCCTGTATATATCGGCGGCCAGAATTTTAAATTTAAACCCTATTGGTCCTTCGGTTCCATCATCGTTTGAGCCGTGGTAGCGCTGATTTTCTAGGTATTCAAGTTTTCGTGCGGAAACATGCTTGGGGTTTCCCAAAGAAGTGAAGGGAGAATTTTGTTTTCTTCTTCCAGTGAAATTCTGGTGCAGCGTTTTTGTTTCTACGAATTTTCCCGGTTCGAGGAGGTTTTGGGGCGGCGAATATAAAATTGGCTGGTCCTCGGCGGCTCTTTGAACTGGGGCGACAAGCATGAACCGTTCTTTTCCGAGTTTGAGGGGTGGCATATCTTGGCGTTCGAAGGGAATATCCATTACTCCAGTCTATTTTATGCCATGAACGATTGCAGCTCGATTCACTTAGTCTTTGAGTCGTGCGATAGTGATTGACTAGACCGCAATTTTCCATCTTCCGGCTTAGGCGCTTACGCGTATTTGGTTTACATCTAGAGTATCTACGAAGCGGAAGTGTTCCTACGCAAGAGTATGTCGCCGCTAGAAGCATAATGGGTGGAGTTGGGGTGCTTTCACGAAAGCACCACTTGGCCGATAAGGGCAAGGGCGGCGGTAATAGCTACCACCGTGACAATGCGGTTAAGGCGCTTGGTATCGATGAAGTGGTTGAGGTAGTTGGCAATGAACAGGCCGATGACCATCAAGGGGCTATACGCCGCTGCGGCATAGACCTGCGGCTGGGTGACCTGGCCGCTAAAGCCCAGGATGAAAAGGGACATGACGGTACCGATCACAAAGGTTCCGGCGAGACTTCCGCGGGTGCGCTGTGGGTCAAAGCGCTTCATAATCAGCGCCATCGGCGGGCCACCGATGGAAGTAGAGGTTCCCAGGAATCCGGAGGTAAGCCCGGCCAGGACGGTATTGCGCTTGGTGGGCTCGGGGCTCCAGCCGAGGCTGGAGAGGGACATCGCCAAGAGCACCGCGCAGCCGATGAAGATGGAAAGGCCATCGTGCGAGAGAGAAGCGATCGCCCACGCGCCGGCAAACGAGCCAGGAATGCGGGCTATGACGGATATGCCAACTAGGCGCCATGAGGTTTCGCGGTACGTCCGCGCCAGCGTATAGATGGAAATGCACAGCGCGAGGAGCAAAATGAGCGTGGGGACTAAATCCGGGCGCAGGAGCGCGATGATGGGGGTGGCGATGGTGCCGAGCCCAAAGCCGATCGAGCCCTGAGTGATAGTGCCGACCAAAATGAGCACACCAATAAAGATGTAGACCCACGCGTCTGAAGAGATTCCCAAGAACATGATGGAAGGCAAGTATAGGGCACTTGGCCTAGAGCCGGGCGGTTACTTTCTCATTCGCTGCAATTTCATCCAGGCGGGACGCGGGGCAAAGTCCTGCGACGATGACGGCGGAGCCGCCGGCCGCTAAGGGCTCGAGGACGGCGCGGGTGAAGGAAGATTTATCGCTCCAACCGGTGGATAGCAGCCGCTCGGCGCCGCCGGGCGGGGTCACCAATTCCGGCAGGGGTTGGGTTTCACCAAAGTACTGATCTCCATAAAAACGGACGGTGGGGCCGAAGTCAATGGCACCGGTGGGCAGATCCCCGCCGGATTCGACGATGCCGCGGCCAAAGGGATCATCGCTGATGAGCACGATATCGGCCTGTGGCTGTCGCTCTTGGGCAGCGAGGTAGCGGGAGGGGGAGGTAAAGACGACATCGGCAAGCGCGGCCGATTCACCGAAATCAAAGGTGGGCCCGGCGGCAAGGGCGCCTAAGGCAATGACGGCGGCCTGCCACGAGGTGGGCACGTCGATGGCGATGGTGGAATCCGGCTCTAAGTCGAGCTCTTCTTCCAACATATTGGCGATCTTGGCCACCCAGTTATCGAGCGTCTGGGCGGAAAAATCCATGCGCGCGCCGGTGGATTCGTTATAAACAGTCAGCCGCGGGGTGGCGGCATCGGCGTTTAAAAGATGGGCGAGTAGTTCCATACCCGCCCATCGTAGGCCAGCCTGCTTAGTTCACGCAGCGCGGACCGTGGCCGCCGGCGTCGATTTCAGGCGCGACCTTGTTGGCACCGAAGTCATTGCCCGGTGTTCCTACCAGGTCGGTATCTTCTTCGGCTGCGGATTCCTCGGCGCTGGCCTCCTCATCGGAAGGGCCCTGGTAATCATCGGTGGCCACGACGAGCAAGGTATTGTCATCGAGCTGCGGATTTTCTACCACAGGAAGGCCACCGAGCTTTTCCGCCAGCTTCTTGGCATCTTCGCTCTCCGGGTCTGCGGCCACGACCTGGGACTCGGAGTAGATACCGGGCTGGGCGTTGGCGGAGCGCTCAACGGTATAGCCGGTGTTTTCCAGCCAGGTGCCAATGCCAGCGGCCAATCCATCGATATTGCCGGCATTGAGGACGTGGACCTCGTTATCGGAGTTGATATCGGCATCGTGCTCCGGCGCGTTTTCGGAGTTTTCCTCCTTGTTGGCCGCGTCCTCTTCGGCTTCCTCGTGCGACATGGCCAGATCCTCCATGAAGCGGTGGACCTCATTGGTATCGATGGTGACGATGGATTCGCCGTAATCGCCGCGGCCATCGATAGAAGTGACCGGGATAGTGGTGAAGGTGACATTGCCGCCGGCCAGGCCGGCCAGCTGGGTGACAAAGCCCATGATGTCCCAGCCATCATCGATGACCACGGAGCGCTCCACAGCCTTCGCAATCTTGGATAGCTTGGACGGGCTGGTCAGCGTGTCATTATCGAGCACCTTATTGACCAGCGAGGCCATATACGCCTGCTGGCGCACGATGCGGTCAAGGTCACCGCGCGGCAGGTTATAGCGCTGGCGCACAAAGGTCAGCGCCTGCGCGCCATCGAGGGTCTGGGTGCCCTTATGGAAATTGGCGCCGGACATCTCGTCCTCAACATCCTCGTTGAGGCACACCTCGACGCCGCCGACGGCATCAGTAAGCAGCGTAAAGCCCAGCAAGCCCACCTCGGCGTAGTGGTCAATGGACACGCCGGTCAGGGAGTGCACCATCTTGAGCAGGCCTTCGCGGCCGGCTTCCACGCCGTGCTTTTCGATGTCCTTATCCGAATACGGTTTCTTTTCGCCCTGCGCCTCCGCCTGGGCGTTTTCCTGCTGGAGCTGTTGCACCTTGTCGTTTTTGTGCGAGGCGTAGACGGCATTGATCTTCATATTGCCGTAGTCCGGATCGTTGACATAGGTATCGCGCGGAATGGAGACCGCGGTAGCGCGCGAGCCGTCTTCTGGAATGCGCACGAGCATGATGGTGTCGGTATTTTCCTCGCCCTCGGCAACGCCGGCGTGGAGATCCGCCAGCTCCTTTTCGGAGAGCGGATTGCCCTGGGCATCGGTACGCGAGTCCTTGCCCACGAGCAAGATATCGGCGGCGCCGTCCAAGGAAGGATCGGATAAACCATCCTCGCCCAAAGATAGGTCCGAGGCGGAGGACATGCCCGTATCCAGGCGCCCCACCGTGGCATAGCCCACGCCGGAGACAGCTAGGATGAGGGCAGAAATGACGGCCACGATGGTTTTGGTGGCCGTGGAACCCTTTTGCTTAACCGCGCTAGCGGCAGAGGGCGCGGGTTGGATATTGCGCGCCCGGCGAGTGTTCTCAGAAGTCACAAGTGAAGGCTTTCTACTTTCCGGGGATCTGGAGATAGTTTAGGGGAGATCTCGCCGAAATTAGGGATCCGTGACCAGTTTCGCGTGTTTGAAACAGTGTCTGTCTCCTGACGTGGCCTCTGGCATGACTAAGCTTGGGGCCCATTGTGACTACTGAAACTACAGCTCCGCTCGCCGTTATCACCGTGACCTACAACCCCGGTGAGTACTTGGCGCGCTTTATAGACTCCCTGCCGGACGCCGGTGCTAACGGCACCCAGGTGGTGCTGGCGGATAATGGTTCGACCGACGGTATCCCGGAAGCCGCCGCTGCGGAAGAAGAGGACGTGCACTTCCTCGATACCGGCGGCAATATCGGCTACGGCGCCGGCATGAACGCCGGTGCGCGGTGGGTGCGCGAGAACCAGCGCGTAGATGATGAGTTTTTCCTTATCTCTAACCCGGATGTCACCTTTAGTGAAGGCGCCATTGACCAGATGATCGCGTGCGCACGCCGCTGGCCGGATGCCGCGGCGGTAGGCCCGCGCATCGTGGAACCAGATGGCAGCAACTATCCGTCTGCCCGGTCGGTGCCCAATATATCCACCGGCATCGGCCACGCGCTGTTTTCTAACCTATGGCCCTCTAATCCGTGGACACGCACGTACCGCAACGATGCCGATATGTCCGTCCAGCGCCCCGCCGGGTGGTTATCCGGATCCTGCCTCTTGGTGCGCTGGGAGGCCTTCGATGCCATCGGCGGTTTTGATGAGCGCTACTTCATGTATTTGGAAGACGTGGACTTGGGCGATCGCTTCGCGCGCGCCGGGTATCAAAATATTTTCTGTCCGGAAGCCGTCATCAGCCACGCCAAGGGGCATTCCACCCAGGCGCACGCCGGGGCGATGCTGCGCGCGCACCACAGTTCCGCGTATCGCTTCCAGGCGGACCGTCACCCGGCGTGGTGGCAGGCCCCGCTGCGCGCCGCGCTGTGGCTGGGATTGCAGGCGCGGGGAGCGGTAACGGCCGCACGCGCCAGCACGGCCAAAGATTCGGAGGCCTGAAGCGCGTGCCGTTGACCTGGTTTCTGGCCGCGGCCGCATACACTGACCTTCGAAAAACCTCAGAATAAGATTGTCTGCATACAAAGGATGACTATGACTGAAGCAGCCACCACTCATGGTGCCACCACCGATGCGGTGATTTTGGTGGGCGGGCGCGGTACCCGCCTGCGCCCACTGACCATTGGTACGCCCAAGCCCATGCTGCCGACGGCAAATTACCCGTTCCTGCAGCACCTGCTCGCCCGCATCAAGGCCGCGGGCATTGAGCACGTGGTGATGTCCACCTCGTATAAGGCAGAGGTTTTCGAGGAATACTTTGGCGATGGATCCGAGCTCGGCCTAGACATTGAATACGTGGTGGAAGAAACCGCGCTGGGCACCGGCGGCGGTATCCGCAACGTCTATGACAAGCTGCGCAATGACACCGTCATGGTCTTCAACGGCGATGTTCTTTCCGGCATGGATCTAGAGGGCATCTTGACCACGCACCACAACAAGGGTGCCGATGTCACCATGCACCTGCTCAACGTGGCGGATCCGCGCGCCTTTGGCTGCGTGCCCACGGATTCTGAGGGCCGGGTCACGGCCTTTTTGGAAAAGACCGAGGATCCACCAACCAACCAGATCAATGCCGGTTGCTACGTCTTTGACCGCTCCGTCATCGAGTCCATCCCTGCAGACCGCGTGGTCTCGGTAGAGCGCGAGACCTTCCCGGGCTTGCTTGCCGATGGCCGCTTGGTCGTCGGCCACGTCGATAACTCCTACTGGCGCGATATGGGCCGCCCGGATGACTTCACCCGCGGCTCCTCCGACCTGGTGCGCGGCATCGCCCCATCGCCGCTGTTGGAGGGCCGCACCGGCGAGTCCCTCGTGGAATCCTCTGCGGGAATTGCCGGCGGCGTGCTGCTGCTATCTGGCACCGCGGTGGGCCGCGGATCCGAGGTGGGTGCGGGCTCCCGCTTGGAGGGAACGGTGGTCTTTGATGGCGTTCGCATCGAACCGGGCGCCATCATCCACAACTCCATCATTGCCTCGGGCGCCCACATCGGTGCCAATGCGGTCATCGAAAACTGCGTCATCGGCGAAGGCGCCCACGTGGGTGCCCGCTGTGAGCTCGTGGACGGCATGCGAGTCTTTCCCGGCGTGACCATCCCGGATGCCGGCATTCGCTTTAGCTCCGACGCCTAAAGCGCCCGCCGCCTTCCTTCCGCACCGCCTGCAGCTCGGTAACGCCGCGCGGTGTGGAGGGCTTTGTGATCCCTGCCCGGTCGAGATTTGGGAGACACGCCGAAAGTTCCTGAAAATTGTTGACAGAAAAACCGGGTACCACTATATCTAGTACCCCCTACCTACACCCCCGGATGGCACCGGGTGTTACTAATGTGACGGATGGGGATCGTGTGCAGCGTTTTTGCGATAAAGCGCGAAAAAGGCACTAATTCAGGTTGACGATATTTAGTGATCCGGTGTGAAATTACATCAGTGCAAGAAACGGCGACCGACGCACTTGTTTTCACGGATTGGTTCGCGGATTGACGGCGATTTAGCCGCACTTCAGCCTCGTGTACAGTCGGTTGCACTGATTAGGATTACCCAACCTCGGAGAAAGGAAAAGGCGTGGACAAAATGGCTAATAACAACGCCATTCTCCGTGGCGGTGCTGCTGCAGAGGTATCGCTCGATGAACTCTTCGGTGCCGTCGAGCAGGAGTGGCAGGATCAAGCGTTGTGTGCGCAGACGGATCCAGAGGCATTCTTCCCTGAAAAGGGAGGTTCCACCCGTGAGGCAAAGCGTATCTGCCAAGCCTGCGCGGTGCGCGATGAATGCTTGGAATACGCGCTGGAGCACGATGAACGCTTCGGAATTTGGGGCGGGCTTTCGGACCGCGAACGCCGTCGCCTTAAGCGCGAGATTGGTTAATTAAGTTGTGTGCTCTAGCCCTTGGCTGCGCCCCCTGAGTGGTGCGGTCAAGGGCTAGAGTTTTCTTTGTGGTGCGAAAAGGTGTCCCTACCAGCTATAGCGCGGGTCTACCTCCTCTGGGGCGAGGTTTAAGTAATTGGCCACCAGGGCGGTAATGACCGTGCCGAGGAGTTCCGCGCGCTCGGCGGAGGTGACGGCACGCTGCTCAATGGGCATGCGGAAGATAACGAGCCGGGCGCGAGTGGGGGTGCCAGCAGGGTCGACACCGGCGGGCACGATGCGGCCGAGCGGCACTGGGCCATCAGCAATGATCTCATCTGGCAGCACCGTCATATCCGCCGAAAGTCGCATGCGCGGGATGGTATCTACCGCAAGGTCGAGCCCGCGCAATTGCGGGGCGAAGGCGTGCTGAATGGGTGCGTAGGCCTCGAGGACGGCGGCATCGAAGAGCTCGCGGGCGCTGCGGTAGCGCGGGGTTTGCTGCGGTAGCAAGGGCCCGTGCAGGCCGCGCCCGTGGCGGTCGCGGGCGGGACGAATATGCGGGCGGGGGCGAGCGGCGGTCATGGCGTTGATTCTAAAGCTCGGTGGCGGCGCAATAAGTGCAGCCACGCCGGGGAAGTACTATCTAAATCTCAACCAAGGGTTTAGACTATTGTCCGTGACTGAATCTCGCCATTGCTCCCGCCCAGGCTGCGGCCGACCCGCCGTGGCGACGTTGACCTATGCATATGCGGATCAAACCGCAGTGGTTGGTCCGCTGGCAGAAGAGGATAACCCGCATAGCTGGGATCTGTGCAGCACCCACCGCGACCGCATCTCTGCGCCGGTGGGGTGGGAGCTGGTGCGCGTAGACCGCATTGAGCTGGACGAGGATGATGACCTTATGGCACTGGCCCAGGCGGTCAAGGAAGACGGCAGGGTAACAACGGGGCTTGTCGATGACCGCAGCGCCGGCTCCGGGGCAGATCCCATCGATTACACCGCCACCTTCGATGGCGCTGATCCTGCCAATTCTAATCACCCGGTATTTCGCACTCGCCGCGTGGCCTATGCCAAAAAGGCCCGCCGCGCTCACCTGTCCGTCGTTCCCGATGCGCACAGCGAAGATAATTCTGCCGAGAAGCAGGACATGGACACCGAGTCTGATTAAAGCAAGGGCGCTGAGCACAGCGCCTGAGAAAGCTCGCGCTAGCTAGCTGCAGACACGGAAGGAGCACTGCGCTAGTTGCCCGCAGGCGGGGAGTATTATTGCGAGGTATGCGAACTCGTGAGCATCTTGATGCAGTGATTAAGGCCTATGACGTCCGTGGCGTGGTGGGCGAAGATATCGATGAAGACTTCGTGCGCGATACTGGCGCCGCTTTCGCCGCAATCCTGCGCGAAGAAGGCGAAAACACCGTGGCCGTAGGCCACGATATGCGCCCGTCTTCTCCCGCGCTGGCGCAAGCCTTTGCTGAGGGCGTGGTGAGCCAAGGCCTCCACGTGACGCTTCTGGGGCTTACCTCCACCGATGAGCTCTACTATGCCGCGGGTTCTATGGAGTGCGCGGGCGCGATGTTTACTGCCTCCCACAACCCGGCGAAGTACAACGGCATCAAGCTCTGCCGCGCCGGTGCCGTCCCCGTTGGACAACAGACTGGGCTGGAAGAGATTAAGCAGATGCTTATCGATGGCACCCCAAACTACGACGGCCCCAATGGTGCTATCGCCGAGCAAGAAATCCTGACCGGATACGCGGACTTCCTGCGCCACCTCGTGCCGCTGGAAGAATCCAAGCCGCTGGTCGTGGCCGTCGATGCCGCCAATGGCATGGGCGGGCACACCGTCCCGGCCGTCTTTGATGGCCTGCCCTTCGATGTCCGCGATCTTTACTTTGCGCTCGATGGCACCTTCCCCAACCATGAGGCGAACCCGCTGGATCCCAAGAACCTAGAGGATCTGCAGAAATTCACCGTAGAGCAAAAGGCCGATATCGGCCTTGCCTTTGACGGCGACGCAGACCGTTGCTTCGTGGTGGATGAAAAGGGCCAGCCGGTATCGCCGTCTGCCATCTGTGCGCTGGTGGCTAGCCGCTACTTGGATAAATTTCCAGGCGCGACCATCATCCACAACCTAATTACCTCCAAGACGGTGCCGGAGCTCATCGCGGAAAAGGGCGGTACCGCAGTGCGCACGCGCGTGGGTCACTCCTTCATCAAGGCTCAAATGGCCGAGCACAGGGCGGCCTTTGGCGGCGAGCACTCCGCGCACTACTACTTCCAGGAATTCTGGAATGCCGATTCCGGCATGCTGGCCGCCATGCACGTTCTGGCCGCGCTGGGGCAGACGGATAAGCCGCTTAGTGAGCTCATGGCGGAGTACTCCCGCTATGAGGCCTCCGGGGAGATCAACTCCACCGTGGCGGATCAACAGGCCGCCACCCAGGCGGTACTCGATGAGCTGGCGGATAAGATTGAATCCGTCGATGAGCTAGATGGCGTTACGGTCGAGCTCAAGGGCACGGATGCTTGGTTTAATGTGCGCGCTTCCAATACCGAGCCGCTGCTGCGACTCAATGTTGAGGCGAAGACCTCCGAAGAGGTGCAGCAGATCGTAGACGAGGTCCTCGCCATCATCAGGCGCTAATTACTGAATTACTGCGCGCGGGAGTGGGCGACCATGTCTTCCCACTCCACGTACTTCTTTCGCTCGCGGCCTTCGCGCTCGCCCAAAGCGCGCTCAGCGGCATCGAGGCGCTGCCAATCCTGCCACGTGAGGTAGTCGATGCCCTTATCTGCGAAGGCCTCGGTGATATCGCCGGCGGTGGGGGACGGTAGGGTGCCCGCGGCGGCATCATCAAGCAGCATGCCAATGGTTTCACTGGCATCGGACTTGGTATTGCCAATCAGGCCCACGGGCCCGCGTTTTACCCAGCCGGTGGTGTAGAGGCCGGGCACGATGGCGCCCTCTTCGTCGATGACGTGGCCGCCGTCATTGTTGATAACGTTTTTCTCGCTATTAAATGGCACGCCATCCACGGCGTCTGAGCGATAGCCCGTGGCAAAGTAGACCGCTTGCACTGGCCACGTGGTGAATTTACCCGTCCCGCGCACGCTGCCATCGCCGGTCAGCTCTGTGCGCTCCGTTTTGATCCCGCTGACTCGGCCGTTCTCACCGAGGATCTCCACCGGCTGCTCGAAGAGGTGGATCTGCAGCGTATGCGGGGCCTGTTTGGGATCGCGAATGGCATATTGCTCAAGAACCTGGCACACCAAATCCGTAGACTTGCTGGAAGCGCGAGCCTCTAGCGAGGCCTCGTCGTAATCAATATCTTCCGGGGAGACGACCACATTGATGTTCTCCGAATGGTCGAGCTCTTTGAGCTCTTGCGGGGTGAACTTGGCTTGGGCGGGCCCGCGGCGCCCGAAGACGCGTACGGTTTCTGCCTTATTTTGTGCCAGCGAATCGTAGACATTATCGGCGATTTCGGTCACCTTGAGTTCATCGCCCGTCTTGGCCAAGATGCGTGAGACATCCAGTCCCATATTGCCCACGCCGATGACGGCGACCTCGCTGGCGGAGAGATCCCACTCGCGCTCAAAGCGCGGATTTCCGTCATAAAAGCCCACGAACTCACCGGCGCCGTGCACTCCCTGCAGTTGTGCACCAGGGATATCGCGGTGGCGATCGCCTACTGCGCCGGTGGCGAAGACGACGGCATCGTAGTGCTGCTGGAGCTCGTCTACGGTGATATCGCGGCCGATGTGCACGTTGGTAAGCAGGCGAATCTGCTCCGTATCTAAGACGCGGTGCAAGGATTTAATGATGCCTTTAATACGTGGGTGGTCAGGGGCCACGCCGTAGCGGATGAGACCGAAGGGCGCGGGCATTTGCTCAATGAGATCGATGCGCACGTTTCCGCCGGTCTTTTTCACCAGAATGTCGGAGGCGTAAATGCCGGCGGGGCCGGCACCAATGACGGCTACGTTTAAGGGTTTATCTGACACGGTAAATCTGCCTTTCTAGTGTGCGTATTCTCCCGCGGCGATGCGAGGAGGAAATGGAGTCCTCAACGGATATGCGCAAATAGACTGAGTGGTCTATTTCCGGCAGGTGAGTACGGAATTTCTCTTAACAGAGTGAACCGTATGGTCTGTTTGCGCACAAGTGGGATAATTAGATTCTTTATTAAATGCCTTTAATGCGCTGGTCACGGCGCTGGCGAAGGTGAAAATAAAACAGACCGCTTTGTATGCGATCTGTAGACGGGTAGGTTTTCCTTCAACGCTTTGAAAGGGAGGTCTACACCACATTATGGCTACCGCAACGACGACCAAACGCAAGCCACGCGCCAATAAGCCCGAGGGCCAGTGGAAAATTGACGGTAAGGAACCGTTGAATAACGATGAGGCCATCAAGCAGGACGATGGTGGTCTCTCAGCCAAGCAGCGCGTAATAGACATCTACTCCAAGCAGGGATTTTCCTCTATCCCACCGGAGGATTTAGCGCCGCGCTTTAAGTGGTTGGGGCTGTATACGCAGCGCAATCAGAACTTGGGTGGGGAGATGACCGCCAAGCTGTCCAATGCAGAATTGCAAGATGAATACTTCATGATGCGCGTGCGCTTCGATGGCGGCCGTGCTGATCCGGCCAAGCTGCGCGCGGTGGGAGAAATCTCGCGCGATTATGCTCGCTCTACCGCGGACTTTACAGACCGGCAGAATATCCAGCTGCACTGGATTCAGATCGAAGACGTACCCACCATCTGGGACAAACTCGAATCCGTGGGCCTGGGCACCTTGATGGGGTGCGGCGATGTGCCCCGCGTCATTTTGGGCTCGCCGGTCGCGGGAGTGGCTGAAGATGAGATTATCGATGCCACCCCAGCTATCGAGGAAATCAAGAATAATTACTTACCGCGCGAGGAGTTCCATAACCTTCCCCGCAAGTTCAAAACCGCTATTTCCGGCAATGCGCGCCAGGACGTTACGCACGAAATTCAAGACGTTGCCTTCGTAGGCGTCAACCACCCCGAATATGGGCCCGGCTTCGATTGCTTCGTGGGCGGGGGACTGTCCACCAACCCCATGCTCTCGCAGTCATTAGGCGCGTGGGTGCCACTCGAGCGCGTTCCGGAAGTATGGGCCGGCGTGGTCAGCATCTTCCGCGACTATGGCTTCCGCCGCAACCGCAATCGCGCGCGCCTGAAGTTCTTGGTGGCTAAATGGGGCATCGAAAAGTTCCGCCAAGTGCTCGAGGAGGAGTACTTGGACAAGCCGCTGGCCGATGGCATCCCGCTCGAGGTCAATCCCGGCAGCCGCGATCACCTAGGTGTGCACAAGCAAAAGGACGGCAAGTTCTACGTTGGCGTGAAACCCACCGTGGGCCATGCAACGGGCGAACAACTCATTGCCATTGCTGATGTGGCAGAAAAGTTCGGCATCTCGCGCATCCGTACCACCCCGATGAAGGAATTGCTCTTCCTCGATGTGGAGGAAGACGATATTCCGGCGCTCTCGCGCGCGCTGGATGAAACGGGCCTGTATTCCCAGCCCACGGAGTTTCGCCGCGGCGTCATTTCCTGCACTGGTCTGGAATTTTGCAAGTTGGCGCACGTGACCACGAAGGCCCGTGCCATCGAATTGGTGGACATCCTCGAAGACACCCTGGGGGATTTGGATGTACCCATTTCCATCGCATTAAACGGCTGCCCGAATGCGTGCGCGCGCTCCCAGGTATCCGATATTGGGCTCAAGGGCCAGATCGTCACGGATGCCGATGGCAACCGCGTCGAGGGCTTCCAAGTCCATTTGGGTGGCGCCTTAGGCCTTTCCCCTGACTGGGGCCGCAAGCTCCGCGGACACAAGGTCGTGGCCGATGAGGTCCCAGACTACGTCATACGGCTGGTCAATAAGTATAAGGAACAACGCGAAGAAGGCGAGCAGTTCCGCCACTGGGTACTGCGCGCCGAGGAGGAAGATCTGCAGTGAATTTTCGCCGTAAGCCTAACCCCAATCGCAATCACCCCACCTTTTGCCCCTACTGCGCCGGCACCGATCTCTTCCCGGATGAAGAAGACGACTTTGCCTGGAATTGCCAGGAATGCCTGCGCGTATTTTCGGTCCGCTTCCACGGACAAGACGATGCCCCCGTAGCACCGGCCCCAGCAGTCTCTTCCACCGAGGCCCTGCAGCGCTCCCTAGCCCGCCGCGGACACTCCACGGCTCCAGTGGATTAAGGATGCACCATGACCGCACTCATTACCTTGTCCCACGGCTCGCGCCACCCGGGCGCCGCCGCCGGCGTTGAACAGCTCACCCAGGCCGCTGCCGCCGCGATTCCAGACCGACCTGCTTATCGTGCGGCACACCTGGAGTTCAATACTCCCGATCTCACCGCCGCTGCGGTCGATCTCGCTCGTTGCGGGGAGGATACGGCCGTAGTCATTCCATTGCTCTTTACGCAGGGTTACCACCAGCGCGTTGACGTTCCCCGGGTTATCGCTGCGGCCGAACAGGCTTCAGGCCTGCGCTTGGTGCAAGGTGAGTGCTTGGGCGGAGGGCGTGCCGTACCAGATGTGGGCAGGCGGGAAGCCGCTGAAGCCGAATTGGCGGCGGTGCTCGCGGCACGCGCCAGGTCTGGGGATACCCACCACGTCATCTACTCCGTTGGTTCCTCTGCTGCTGCGGCCAATGACTCCGTCCGCCGACTTGCGGCTCAGGTATCCCGAATCACCGGCGTTCCCGCTACGGCCGCATTTGCCACCCGCGGTGGCAGCAATGACATTCATGCATTGGCAAGAAGCACTGCGCGAATGCGGGTTATCCCGCTGTTTGTTACCGCAGGACTGCTCCTTAAACCACTGTCATCTACCCCCAGCAATGTCACCGTCGATCCCGTTCTGGGTACCGACCTAGCTGGTATCGTTGCTGCTCACTATCACATCGCCCAGGAGGTCGGTGTTCCATGCTAACCCTTATTTTAATCGCCGTGGCCGGTGCGGCCGCTCAGCTTGTCGATGGCGGCATCGGCATGGGCTTCGGCGTCACTTCAACCACCATCCTCCTCCTAGCAGGCCTAGGACCCGCCCAAGCCTCCGCCGTAGTTCACACCGCGGAACTGGGGACGACTGCAATGTCTGGCCTCAGCCACGCTCGGTTTGGCAATGTGGATTGGAAGACCGTCTTCCGGCTGGGCGTTCCGGGTTCTATCGCGGCGTTTATCGGCGCCACTGTGCTCTCCAATATCTCCACCGATGCGGCTGCTCCCATTACCGCGCTCATCTTGGTAGCCATCGGCAGCAACCTCATCTGGCGCTTTTCCCGCCCGCGCCGGGCGAAGTTTGTGCAAAAACGCAGCCATTCCACCCCATTTTTGATTGGCCTTGGTTCCGTCGGCGGATTCGTCGACTCCACCGGTGGTGGTGGCTGGGGTCCGGTGTCTACCTCGACGCTTATGGCAATTGGCCGCGAGCAGCCTCGCCGCATCGTCGGCACGGTAAATACCGCCGAATTCCTAGTCACACTGGGGGCCACCCTCGGTTTCGTCGTTGGATTGTGGCAGGATATCGTCGCCAACCTCTCCGCCGTGTTGGCCCTGCTCATCGGTGGTTCCATTGCCGCGCCGATTGCGGCATGGGTGATTTCCCGGATTGAGCCGGTCGTCCTCGGTGGCCTCGTGGGTACGGCTATCGTGGCGCTGAATATCGGCAAGGTCTTAGGCGGGCTAGAAACCTACTTCGGGCTGACGGTGCCGGGCTCCGTCTCCCCGCTGCTCATGGTCATGATTCTCGTCGTGGGTATTTCCGCCACCATCCACGGCGCGCGGGCTACCCGGGCTGCTCGCGTAAGGGAGCTGGAAGCCGAGAACGCCGAGACCAAGGCACACGCGGAATTTCATGCCGCAGGCTTTGCGCACAACGCTGCCGGTGCCTCCAAGGACGTGAGCATCGTGGAGGACTCCGCACCGCAGGCGGATAAGGCCTAATCCCCGGCTGGGTCGAGGCCGGCAACCTCGCCAATGACATAGACGGCGGGGGAGGAGACATTATGATCCTCCATCGTCTGCGCAAGTTGCGCTAGTTCACAGCGAAATTCCCGCTGCGTGTTCAGGGTGCCCTCCTGGATAATCGCGCACGGTGTCGAGCCAGCGAGCCCGCCGTCTTGCAATGCCCTGGCAATCGCCGGGGCATTTTTCACACCCATGATGATGGATAAGGTCGCGCCGGACTGGGCCAGGGCGTGCCAATCCACGAGGGACTTCTCGTGCCCGGGAGGCAGGTGGCCCGATACAACGGTAAAGCCGTGAACCATGCCGCGCTGGGTGACAGGGATGCCAATACCTGCGGGCACGGAAATGGCGGAGGTCACCCCTGGGATCACGGTGGTGGGGATAGATGCCTGGGTTAGGGCCTGTACCTCTTCAAAGCCGCGGCCGAACACGAAAGGATCGCCGCCTTTGAGCCGCACCACCTTCTGCCCGGCTTGAGCGTGCTCGATGAGCAGCTCGTTGATCTTGTCCTGGGTGATCGACTTTTTGTAGGGCAGCTTGGAGACATCGATAAGCTCCTTTGCGGAAATATCGCAGAGCTTATCCAACTGCGGGGCAGGGCCTAGGTGATCGGTCAAGATGACCTAGGCCTCCTGTAAGGCGCGCATGCCGCGAACCGTAATCAGGTCCCACGCGCCGGGGCCGCCACCGATAAGGGATACGGGATGAATCTGTACTGACGTCATGCCGCACCATCTTAGTGGGAGCCAGACTATGCTAGAGCGATATGGATAACGGTTTCACTGATGGTTCCGCCTATGACACCGAAACGGTGCGATTTTTTGATGTCGCCCACGAGGGCGCGCAGATTCGTCTGCTCGCCGGACAAGTGGAGCGCTGGGGTGAAATCTTAAACGGGCTCAACCCGCGCTCCCTGGTCATATTGCCCACCGACGCCATCGCCCGCGAGGCAGCGCACCTCGGAGTCGGCTTGGCCGAACCACTGCGCATTCCCTTGGTGGTGACGGAATCGCTGCCGCAGTACGTGGGCGCGCTCGATATCGTCGTAGCGGTAGGCGAGCCCGCAGAATGCGATTGGGCCTCCCGCGCGCTCATTGCGGCAAGCCAGCGCGGCGCCACCACCATTCTGGTGGGCCCGGCAAGCGGCCCCCTGGTAGAGGATTGCCCGGAAGACACCCTCATTGCCCCGTCGCTTCCCACCGCGGAGGGCTGCTCGCCGGCGCGGTTTATCACTGCCCTGTACGCGCTGTGCAGCATCGTGCATACCTCCCCACACGCGGTGCGCGAGGAGCTAGAGGACCTCGCCGCCGCCGTGGACCGCGAAATCGAGCAGCTTTCTCCAGAGCGCGATGATGCCATCAACCCGGGACGGCAGCTGCGCGAATACGCAGAGGGCGCGCGGATTATCCATTCTTGCGTTATCGATCCCTATGCGTATGCCGAGCGTCGCGAGCGCGTGCACATCGATACCCTGGTCGCCCGCATGGCCGCGACTATCTGGGCCGTGCACGGGCTGCCCGGGACCTTCGTCGAGCCCGCTGACCTGAGTGGCGCACTCGATCGGGGTACCGAATCCAGCACGGCGTCCACGCCTGCCGATGACCTTTTCTACGATCCCTTCATCGACGGTGCTGGCGCGGAGGCACCTTTGATACCCTTAAAAGTGATTTTCTGGGGGCAGGAAGAGGCGAACCTGCCCAACTCGCTTGCAGTCCGCAGCACCGACCCGGAACCGGGCCTTGGGCACCTTGCCCGCTCGCTGCAGCTTATTACGCGGAGTTTTGCCGCGACCGCCTACGAGATTTCTAAAGGATAGAAATAAATGCAATTACTGGAAGGCGCAATCCGCAACTATTCGTGGGGCTCGCGCACCCTCATCCCTGAGCTGCGGGGCGAAGAAGCCGCAGGAAAGCCGGTAGCTGAACTCTGGTTTGGCGCCCACCCAGGCGATCCTTCCACGGTGGATGGCCAGCTTCTCAACGAGGTGATTGCGGAGGATCCAGAAGGCCAGTTGGGTACGCGAGTCTACAAAGAATACGGCGAAAAACTGCCGTTTTTGTTGAAGATTCTCGCCGCCGAAGACCCGCTATCTTTGCAGGCCCACCCCTCCAAGGAGCAGGCCGAAGAGGGCTTCTCCCGCGAAAACGAGGCGGGTATTGCCCTGCAGGCCGCAAATCGCAATTACAAGGACGATAACCACAAGCCGGAACTTATCGTGGCGCTCTCGGATTTCTATGCCATGGCCGGGTTCCGTCCCCTGGCACAAACCCGCGAGCTCTTTGCCGCCTTGGAGTGCCCAGAGCTTGAGCGTTATCTTGCCATGCTTGACGATGACCCCGCGGAATCCTCCGAATCCGCCAACCTCCGGGTGCTTTTCACCACGTGGATTACCATCCCTTCGGCCAAGCGCAAGGAGCTTATTAAGGCCATCGTTGCCGCCGGCGAGCGCCTGATTTCCGCCGACCCGAAGGATTGGAAAGCGCGGGTCATGGCTACGGTGGTGGACCTTAATGATCGCTACCCTGGCGATATTGGCGTGCTTGGCGCGCTCTTGCTCAACCACATCGAGCTTGCCCCAGGCGAGGCCGTCTACCTCGACGCTGGGCAGCTTCACGCGTATGTCTCCGGACTTGGCGTAGAAATAATGGCCAATTCCGATAACGTCTTGCGCGGCGGATTGACCCCGAAATTCGTGGATGTGCCGGAGTTGGTGAAGGTCCTGACCTATGCGGCCGCCAATGAGCCGCGGGTGCAGCAAAAAGATAAGCGGAACCAGGATAACGTCCATGGTGCCGAGGCTTGGTCCTATCCGGTGCCCATCGATGAATTTCTGCTTGATCGCGCCGAGCTCGGGCCCGATTCTTCTGTCGACCTCGATTATGACGGCCCCACCATCGCCTTGTGCACCGCTGGTTCCCTCAACCTTCGCAATGCCGCGGGCGAGGAATTGATCCTTTCTCCGGGCCAAGCCGCATGGCTGCCGGCCTCCGACGGTGTGGTTACCGCCCAAGCTCACGCTGTACATGAGTCAAGTCCTGAGGGCTGCACGGCGCAATTATTCGTCGCCCGAGTCTAATAGGCCTTATAACTGTGCCCCCTTGCTAGAAAATCCCAGCAAGGGGGCACTTTTAGGTGCTGGCGGCATTTGGGCCGAGGCTAACTCCCTGGTACCAGTTGCGCTAGCCGCATAGAGGACTTAGCGCGCAGCGGAAGATCCCGCGGCAGAGCTTCCCGTTGCAGGGAGATCCGTGGGCTCTTGGTTTCCCGTCTGTTGCGTAGTGGCAGGCTTCCCGGTTGCTTCCGGCTCGGCGTGGGATTTATTTTTCGCCTGCGGTGCGCTAGAAGGCGCGCCCGTTCCCGCACCGTGTCCCTCTGTGGTGGCATTACGAGCAGACGGGGTGCGCTGCGCGCTCCCGTTGGTATATGACTTTTGTGGGGCCTGCGTTGATGGCGGCTCCGGGTTATCGGATCCGGCTGGCTCTACCGGTTTTCCGGACTCTCCACCCTGATCACTTTGACCTGGCTTCCCCTCGCTTGGAGCAGAAGATGGAGCTGGTGAGCTTGGTGCCGGGGAAGACGGTGCTAAGTTATCCGGCTTGCTGGGATTATCCGGCGCTGCCTGCATGGTGCCGGCACCGTTACCATTCTGCGGAGCCTGGCCGCCCTGGGCGGACGGGGCGTTATTAGCGGAAGCGTCTGGAGAGTAGACATTTCCGGGGCGGTACACCTTGGTAGGGCGGGTAGCCGCGTGGGGATGCGTGACGGCATTGGGCGCCAAGTATGGGTCCGTCGATTGCGGGCGCTGATGGTCCGATTCACCAGCGCCTGAATTAGACTCTGCGGAGGTGGAGTTTTCCGGCGAAGGCTTCTTATGTGTCGACGATGTCGTCGATTCTTCAGCGGAAGTATTTTTTGGTGCCACGCTAGAGGTAGGGGACTCATTCGCGGCGTTGGAGTAACGGGCGCTCGGCGTGCTCATGCGCCACACGCCCACTCCCACGACGACGGCGGCGATAAGGCCGAGCACGATGAACACGTACACGCGACGTGAATCTGGCTTCATCGTGCTCTCCTTTCTTAGTTACATAGGGTGGGTAACAAGTTGATAACGAGAGTATCATGCATTGGAATTTTCGCGACAGCCTTTAGAATCCGTGATATGTGAACAAAGCTCAAATGGGAAAGTGGATTTTCAATGCAATCCTTTTCATGCCCGATTTTTCTGCGCCGCAAAAGCGTGTATAAATGGCGCTAAACCCGTCGAAGGAGTGAGAAATGAGCAGCTGGGACGAAGAGATTTTTAGCACCGATCTCAACGTGGATTTTCTAGATGAATTGGCAAACCTCGATGAAGAAGGGGTAATCCGCGCAGTACAGGATGCCTGCGAGGTGGCTCGCAGCAAGAACGATTTAACCGAGGAAGAACAGCTCAACGCCCACGCTGCGGCCACGATCGCCGCCATTTGGGCAGGCGCGCCGTTCAGCGCCAGCGAAACCGTTGAAGACTACCCCTATATTAGGGACTTGGTGGGAACCGTTGACGATACCCTGACCGAAAATGCCCTTGAGATCCTGGATACCGTCGAAGGAGACTACGACGTGGAACCGTTTATCGAGGCACTTTCTTAAAAACCACCTCCCTCGGTGCCGCTGGCGCCGCCTAGGAGCAGAAAGGATTCTGCATATCTCACCATGCTTATAAGCATTGAAGGCATTGACGGCGCCGGAAAAAATACACTTGCGACCGCAGTGCGGGACGCCCTCCAAGTCCCAGTAAAAACCGTTTCCTTTCCGCGTTATGAGACCTCCATCCACGCGCAACTTGCGCGCGAGGCGCTCTACGGAAAGATGGGCGACCTTACGGATTCGGCCTACGGTATGGCCACGCTTTTCGCCCTCGACCGCTTTGGGGTAAAAGAGGAATTGCTGGCGGCGAAGCAAACGCGCGAGGTAGTGATCTTAGACCGCTATGTAGCCTCCAACGCTGCCTATTCCGCAGCCCGGTTGCGCGACGATAGCCTCTTCCAATGGGTCTATGACCTAGAATTTGGCACCTTGGGCCTGCCACAAGCAGACCTGCAGGTGTATGTGGATACGGCGGTGGAGGTGGCATCGGCAAGAGCGCAGTCCCGAGCCGCCAGTGATTCCACCCGCGAGCGCGACCACTATGAACGCGATGGGGGATTGCAGGAGCGCACCGCCGCCGCTTACCGGCGCCTAGTCGAGTCCGGGTGGGGCGGGCGCTGGATCGCCACCGCCGATGCGGATACTATTACGGCAGCAATAGATGACCTTGTAGGAGATTAAAACGTGGCGCCAACGATTTTGGTTGTGGATGATGATCCAGCGATCTCGGAAATGCTGACCATTGTCCTTGAATCTGAGGGACTCAATCCCGTCCCCGTCATGGATGGCAACGATGCCGTTCCTGCCTTCCGCCAGCACGAACCGGATCTCATCCTTTTGGACCTCATGCTGCCGGGTATGAATGGTGTGGATATCTGCCGCACCATCCGGCGCGAATCCGCGGTGCCCATTGTCATGCTTACCGCCAAGACCGATACCGTGGATGTGGTCTTAGGCCTTGAATCTGGCGCGGATGACTACATCACCAAGCCCTTTAAGCCGAAAGAGCTCATCGCCCGCATTCGGGCGCGCCTGCGCCGCACTGACTCCGCGGAACCGGAAACCCTTGAGGTTGCCGATCTGGTCATCGACGTGCCGGAACACACGGTGCGCCGTACCGATGGCACCGAATTAAACCTGACCCCGCTGGAGTTCGATCTCCTGCTGGAAATGGCGCGCCACCCGGGGCAAGTGCATACTCGCGAATCGCTGCTGGAATCCGTCTGGGGCTACCGCAATGCCTCCGATACTCGTTTGGTTAACGTGCATGTGCAGCGCCTGCGCGCCAAGATCGAGCACGATCCGGAAGATCCGCAGATCGTGCTGACGGTGCGCGGCGTGGGGTATAAGACCGGCAAGGCCGGTGCCGGGGAGTAAGGAAACATCAGAATTCTGGACCGCGTGCGGCGCATTCGTGACGCCATAGTAGATACGCTGCGCACCTCATTGCAGGCGCGCGTTATCGGCATGATTGTGGTCGCCTCCTCGGTGGTCATGATCATCTTGGCCTATGCCTTGGTCTCCGTGCTGACCCAGCGGTTAGTATCCCAAAAAGAAGACGTGGCGCTGCAGGAACTCGAGCGCGCCCGCACGGCGGTGGAGCAGCAAATCGATGCCACCAGCTCGGCAAACTCGGTGCAGGTGCGCATCAATTCCGCGCGCGCTTCCTTGGATCAGCTCTCTGCACAACAAGGCGATGCGCAGGCCGTATATGAACCCGTCATCGTGGTGGAAAACCAAGATGGATCCATCACCACCTCGCCGGAGGATTTCCCGGTGCCGGAACAAATGCGGCAGATGGTGGGCCAGGACCAGATTGCGCAGCAGTATTACCCTGTCCCGCGCGGCAATGGCGATTACTATAATGCGCTCATGGTGGGCACTCCCACTGATGCAGAGATTCCGAATTTGCAGGTCTACCTGGCCCTTTCCATGGAGTCGGAAGAATCCACGATGGCGCTTATGCGCGGGTTGCTCTCTGCTGCCGGCGTGGTGGTCGTGGTCTTGTTGGTGGGCATTGCCTGGTTGGCTACCCAGCAGGTCATTACCCCGATTAAGTCCGCGTCCCGCATTGCCCAACGCCTAGCCGCGGGCCACCTTAAGGAGCGCATGGCCGTGGACCGGGACGATGAGATGGGCCGCCTTGCCGCTTCCTTTAATAATATGGCGGATAAATTGTCCTCCCAGATTGCGCAGCTGGAGGAATACGGCGATTTGCAGCGGCAATTCACGTCCGATGTCTCCCATGAGCTGCGCACCCCCATTACCACCGTGCGCATGGCCGCAGACCTCATTGAATCCGAGGCCGATAGTCTGCCCGCGGGCGCCCAGCGCGCCTCCAAGCTCATGTCCAGGGAGCTGGACCGCTTCGAGGAACTGCTCGCGGATCTGCTAGAAATTTCCCGCCACGATGCCGGCGTGGCGGATCTATCCACCACGGCCATCGACCTGCGCTCCTGCGTGGATGCTGCCTATCGCCAGGTCGAGCACCTGGCCCAAAAGCTCGACGTGGAGGTCGTTCGCAATATGCCGGACGAGCGGATTACCATCCAGGCCGATTCGCGCCGGATCGAGCGTATCCTGCGCAACCTTTTAGCCAATGCTATCGACCACTCCGAGGGCAAACCCGTGGTGATCGATATTGCCACCACGGATAAGGCTGTCGGTGTGGCTGTTACGGATCACGGCGTGGGCCTGAAACCCGGGCAGGAAGAACTAGTATTCAACCGTTTCTGGCGCGCGGATTCTTCCCGCAAGCGCCACTCCGGCGGCACCGGGCTAGGCCTTGCCATCGCCCGCGAGGATGCAGCCCTGCATGGCGGCACGCTCGATGCCTTTGGCGTATTCGGCTATGGTTCCCGTTTCCGCCTCATCATCCCGCGCGAGCCGAATACCGAGATTGGTGATGAGCCCATCTCCCGCGAGATTCCAGGTGCCCCAGGCACAGCTTCAGACTCTGGACACGCTGCGCTTTCCGATGCCCCTGCTACCGCCGACCCCAGCGGCGCAACTGGCGCCGCGAATGCTAGTAACGCGGATATTAGTACCGAGGAAGCTGGGGAAGCGGAAGCTGATGCAACGGAGGATGGTGCAGCAGAAGATAAGGGCGGAGTGTCCGCTGGTGGGGCATCGCCAAGCAATAGCTCAGTGGTGGGCCGTGGAATTGGCATCGACGATGACTCCGCCGACGCAGCCGAGTCAGATGGTGACGGCATCCTGTGGCCCTCAGAACGCGAGCACAATCGCGGGGCCGCGTCGCCAGAGAGGCGCTCTTATAAGGCGCCAGATTTTAAGGGGGATATATAAATGAATTCGGTCGTACGCAACGGATTGTGGCGGCGGAGCACCGCAGTGGGCGCGGTGGCGGTGCTGTGCTTTGTTACCGGTTGCTCAACCTTGCCGCACGATACGAGCCCTCAGGTCGTAGGCACCTACCACAATCAGCCCGATGGCCCGGAAGAAGTCATTGCCCCAGAGGTGGGAGCAGACCCGGACCTTACCCTGCGCGATTTTTACCGCGCTGCGGCCGTTCCCACCAATGATCACGATGCGGCCCGTGGATTCCTCACGGAGACCGCCCGCGGGGCGTGGGATGCCTCGGGCGATGTCATGGTGGTCGATAGCCTGGATATTGTGACCGCGCCCGATAAGAAACAAAACACAGCGGAGGATGTGCGCTCATTTAATGTGCGGGGCACCATCATTGGACGGCTTAAATCCGGTGGGGCGTATGTGCCGGAAAATGAAGGCTACGAAGCTACCATCGATATGAAAATGGTGGATGACCAGTGGCTTATTAACGGGCTGCCGACAGGATTGGTTATTGAGCGCAATGAGCTGCGCAATCATTACACCCCGCAATCGCTCTATTTTTATAAACAAACCGATGACGTCCTCGTCCCGGATCGCCGGTGGCTCTATAAAGGCAGCGAAGAATCCGAGTCCACGCTGATTACCCTCTTGATGGAAGGCCCATCCAGCAGCATCGCCCCGGCTACCCGCCGGGCAGCGGATGAAAAGGTCACCTTTGCTGGCTACGACAATGAAAACGGCTACCAGTTCGAGGGCTTGTCAGATCTGGATGAAAATGACCGCACCCGCTTTGCCGCGCAATTGGTCTGGACGCTTTCCGATGCCGGGCATATCGGCCCCTTTAAGGTCAAGGCCGATGGCAGCAACTTGGTGGAAGGCATGGATACAGTCAGCGTGGATGATTTTGCTGACTATAACCCCAAGATCAATAGCAATTCCCTGTCCACGCTGTACGCCTTGAACGAGGGCAACGTGCTGGAAGTCGATAGTGGGGTGGCCGAGCCGATCACTGGTGCCTTGGGCTCGAGCGGCAATGTGCAGTCAGTCGATGTCACCGAATCCGGCATGATTGCGGCGGTCAGCCGGAAGTCTAGTGGTGACTTCAAGCTGCAGATGGGCGAAATCGGCTCGGTCATGCAGGACTCGGTCGACGGCAAGACGTTGGCGCGGCCCACCTTTGAATTCAACGGGCAAGCAGCCTGGACGGTGGTCGATGGTGACCGCATCGTGCGCGTCGTGCGCTCCAAGACTACCGGGCGGATTTCGGAATCCGAGGTCGATGCCCGCAGCATTGACGAGATCGAAGGCGAAATCTCCGTTATTCGCCTCTCCCATAGCGGTGCACGCGCGGCGATGATCATTGATGGACACGTCTATATCGCCGCGGTGGCCCAATCCAGCAGCGGCGAGAAGCGCATTGTTAATGCCCGCGAGGTGGGTCCAGAGGTTTCCGGATCGGCATTATCGCTGGATTGGAATAATGATGGCTCGCTCATCGTGGGTACGTCCTCTGGGCAGTCGCCGGTATGGCGCATCGAGCAGGATGGTTCTTCGGCTTCTACCATGCCGACGGGTAATATCACCGCCCCGGTAGTCGCAGTGGCGACCTCGCCGTCAAAGCTTTATATAACGGATTCCCATGCCATGTTGGAACTTCCCGCCACGGTTGTCGATGAGGTGAACTGGCGCGAGGTGCCTGGCCTGCAGGGTCGGCGTTCTTCGCCTATCGTGTCCGATTAGAAGGCGGTTGCGCTCTAGGTGGCGCCGCCGCAAAGGCCTTTCGGGGGATGGGGCGGTGGCGCGCAGTGAGCCTGCGAGAACTGATTTTTCCGCGTGCGTGTGCGGGGTGCCGCGCGCCCGGACATGTCTTGTGCCCGCAGTGCCGGGAGCACCTGCGCCAGCCTCCTTACCTGGTAAGCCGCCCGCGGCTTTTGGGAGCACCGGTATTTGCCCTAGGGCCCTATTCCGATATTCGCCGCAATATCATCATCAGCATGAAGGAACAGGGCAATAGGGAGGTGCGCGATTATATCGGTGCGGTGGTGGCCGCGGGCGTGGCGCACTTGGCTGCCCGCGGCGAGATTCCCCGCGAGCTGTGCCTAGTGCCGGCACCTACTCGTCGCCGCTCTGCGCGCAGGCGCGGCGGCGATCCCGTGACGGCCGTGTGCCAGGGTGCGGCGCGCCGGCAACGGTCCCTGCAGGTGCGGGAGGCGCTTATCATGGGCGCGAATACCGAGGATCAATCTGAGCTCAATGCGCAGGATAGATGGGCGAATCTACAGGGGCGAGTGGGGGTTTGCGCCCCAGTGAACGGTAAGCCGGCGCTGCTTGTCGATGACGTTATAACCACCGGCGCCACCCTTGCGGCCAGTATGGCGGCCCTACGCGCCGCCGGCGCCACAGTCTATGGGGCATTGGCCTTCGCAGATGCTTAAGGTACATCACACAGTAGGGTGCACGGTGTTACCCCCTAATGCCATCAGGTCATAACCACTGGTATTATTAAAGGTGTCACAGAGGAACAGTTACTGTGATTGTTTCTAGTCCCCACTACCAAAGGGAGGCATCTCAATGTCCCAGCCAAATAATGCTCAGGTAACGATTACGGGCCGTAACGTTGAAGTTCCGGAACACTTCCAAGAGCGCGTCAATGAAAAGCTGGCCAAGATTGAACGCCTTGATCCCACATTGACCTTCTTCCACGTGGAGTTGCAGCACGAGCCAAACCCACGCCGCGAAGCAGAGTCCGACCGCATCCAGATCACTGCGACCGGTAAAGGCCACATCGCCCGCGCAGAGGCTAAGGAAGACTCCTTCTACGCAGCGCTGGAAACCGCGATGGGGAAGATGGAACGCTCCCTGCGCAAGGTGAAGGTGCGCCGTGAATACGTCAAGGGCGGCCACCGCGCACAGAAGGGCACCGGCGAAATCGCCGCCGAGATGGTTGCGGAGGCAGAAGCACAGCGCGCCAAGGAAGAGCGCTTGGTTGATCCTTATGCCGAGACCGTCGAGGATGTTCGCCCCGGCCAGATCGTGCGCACCAAGGAACACCCGGCCACCCCGATGAGCGTGGACGATGCCTTGAGTGAGATGGAGCTGGTTGGTCACGATTTCTTCCTCTTTGTCAATGAGGAAAACAACAAGCCATCCGTGGTCTACCGCCGCCACGCTTTCGACTACGGCATCATCTCCTTGTCTGAGGATGCAGAGGGCTAGAGCCTCCGGCGCCCGCCTAGAGCGCTAAACCTCTTTATTCCCCCTTCCTACCAATCGGGCTATTGCTCGATGAGGTGGGGAAGGGGGATTTGTCATGCTGTGAGTTATCTGTTTTCTTAGTGCTCTTAGTGTGAAATCACTATCGTTTAAGGGCGGGTAGAACGCGACAAGGCCAGCAGCGTGAGTACAATTGCGGGAAGTTAACGAATGTGTCGCGATAAGAAGGACTAACGAATAGTGTTTGGACTTTCCAAGCTGCTGCGCGCGGGCGAGGGCCGTACGGTCAAGCGCCTGGGCAAGATTGCAGACGATGTAATTGCACTCGAGGATCAGTACGCGGAGCTTTCGGACGATGAGCTAAAGGCCAAGACTGACGAGTTCAAAACTCGCCTCAAGGATGGCGAAGAAAAGAACGACATCTTGCTCGATGCTTTTGCTACCGTCCGCGAAGCCGCTTGGCGCGTCCTAGGGCAAAAGCACTACCCCGTGCAGATCATGGGCGGCGCCGCCCTGCACTTTGGCAATGTTGCAGAGATGCGTACCGGTGAGGGTAAGACCCTGACCTCCTTGTTGCCCGCTTACCTCAACGCTTTGGAGGGCGAGGGCGTACACATTGTCACGGTCAATGACTACTTGGCCAAGCGCGACGCCGAGATGATGGGTCGTGTGCACCGCTGGTTGGGCCTTTCCGTGGGCGTAATCTTGGCAGAAATGCGCCCGCAAGAGCGCAAGGAAGCCTATGACTGCGACATCACCTACGGCACCAATAATGAGCTGGGCTTTGATTACCTACGCGATAACATGGTGCGCACCCTTAATGATGTAGTTCAGCGCGGACACAATTTCTGCATCGTGGATGAGGTGGACTCGATTCTTATCGATGAAGCCCGTACCCCACTCATCATCTCCGGCCCGGTTGATGGCTCCTCTCAGTTCTACGGCGTCTTTGCCCAGCTGGCGCCGCGCATGCGCGAGGGCATCCACTACGAAGTGGACCACAAAAAGCGCACCATCGGCGTCTTGGAAGAGGGCGTGGAATACGTCGAAGATCAGCTCGGCATTGATAACCTCTACGCGCCGGAGCACTCCCAGTTGGTTTCCTACCTCAATAACGCGTTGAAGGCCAAGGAGCTCTTTACCCGCGATAAGGACTACATCGTTCGCAACGGCGAAGTGATGATCGTGGATGGCTTTACCGGCCGCGTTTTGGCAGGACGTCGCTATAACGAAGGCATGCACCAGGCCATTGAGGCCAAGGAGCAGGTGGAGATCAAAAACGAAAACCAGACGCTGGCGACGGTTACCCTTCAGAACTTCTTCCGTCTCTATGAAAAAATTTCCGGCATGACCGGTACTGCGGAAACGGAAGCCGCGGAGCTGCATTCCATCTATGGGCTGGATGTGGTTCCTATTCCTACCAATAAGCCGAACCAGCGCACCGACCACTCGGACCGCATTTACAAGACGCAAGAGGCAAAATTTGCCGCGGTGGTTGATGATATTGCAGAGCACGTTGAAAACGGCCAGCCGGTCTTGGTTGGTACCACCTCTGTGGAGCGCTCCGAATACTTGTCGCAGTTGCTTAGCAAGCGCGGCGTGCAGCACAACGTGCTCAACGCCAAGCACCACGAAGAAGAGGGCCAGATCATTGCCCGTGCGGGCCGCCCCGGCACCGTGACCGTGGCAACCAACATGGCCGGTCGTGGTACCGATATCGTGCTCGGCGGTAACCCGGAAGTCATTCTCGATGAGAAGCTGCGCGAACGCGGCCTCGACCCCTTTGAGGATGAGGAAAAGTACCAGGAGGCCTGGGAAGCCGAGATCGACGGTGAGAAAGAGCGCTCGAAGCGCTTGGGTGATGAGGTGCGCGAATCGGGCGGGCTCTATGTCTTGGGCACCGAGCGCCACGAGTCTCGCCGCATTGATAACCAGCTGCGCGGCCGTACCGGCCGTCAGGGTGACCCGGGCGAGACCCGCTTCTACCTGTCCATGCGCGATGAGTTGATGGTGCGGTTCGTCGGCCAGTCTATGGAGCACATGATGAACCGCCTCAACGTGCCTGATGATGTCCCCATCGAGGCCAAGATGGTCTCGAACTCCATTAAGGGCGCCCAGGCGCAGGTGGAGAATCAAAACTTCGAGATGCGCAAGAACGTGTTGAAGTACGATGAGGTGCTCAATGAGCAGCGCAAGGTGGTCTACTCCACGCGCTATTCCATCCTCGATGCCGATGACATCAAGGACGATATCCGCACCATGATCGATGACACGGTCTCTGCCTACGTCGCGGGTGCTACCGCCACCGGTTATGTCGAAGACTGGAACCTCGAGGAACTCTGGAACGCCCTTGAGGCGCTCTACGGCCCCACGATGTCCCCGGAGGAACTCGTGGAAGGCTCCGAGTACGGTTCCCCAGGCGAGCTCACTGCGGAGCAGCTGCGCTATGCCCTCGTCACCGACGCGAACCAGGAGTACGACAAGCTGGAGGAAGCCGTTTCTGCCATCGGCGGCGACAAGCAGATGCGCAATACCGAGCGCATGGTGATTCTGCCGATTATTGACCAGAAGTGGCGCGAGCACCTCTATGAGATGGACTACCTCAAGGAGGGCATCGGCCTGCGCGCGATGGCGCAGCGCGACCCGCTGGTGGAATACCAGAAGGAGGGTGGCGATATGTTCAATGCCATGAATGAAGGCGTGAAGGAAGAAACCGTGCGCCAGTTGTTTATGCTGCGCAAGCAGTTCAAGCAGCAGGAAGAAAACCAAGAATCCGGCGGTGACTCGGGCTCTGGTCCTGCAGGCCAAGAAACCGTAGAGGCATAAAATCTCCGCGCTCTTTTGCACCCCTTCCTCTTCCTCCCCGCCCTCGCGCGGTGGGGAAGCGGGAGGGGCGCTGTTAGTTTTAGAGCAGCCGAAACGAGCGTAGCCCTTGGTCCGTGGCGGAGCCGGTAAAGGCGTGACGGTGCGTGCCGATGACCGCGGAACCGAAGTATTCGCCATTAGGCCGCGCGTGCAGGCTGGTAAGGCGCAGGGTATCGGTGTCGTAGGGGCTTTTTCGCCGGTGTACCCAAGAGCCGATATGCAGGCGGATGGAATCCGAAAAGCGCGGAGAATTAAGGTGTGCCAGCGGGCGGTAGCCGGCGGCGACCTCAAGGATAAAGACGACCGAGGCTTGGATATGGTGCTGAGCGGCTACCTCTGCCGTCGTGGGCAGACGGCCGTAATGGATGCGGTGCGGGGCGATGTATAGCTTGAGATGAGAGTAGCCGGGAATGGGCTCATACATGGTGAAATGAGTGCTCCTGCAAAAAGGGCAGGGAGGCGAACGCGTGATAATTATCTCATGGGGGCGCTGCGCGCGCTATTTCTGGCAGTTTCCTGTATGAGGCGGGCGAGAATATAAGCGCAGTTCGCTATACTTTCGGGAGTTACAAAGTATTCGTGTACTGAAGGATTAAAAATTATGCGTGGTCTCATCATTGACTATGTCGGCGTCCTCGATGGCGCTGAAGAGGACAATCGCCGCTGGAAGGCTCTGCTGTCTGCGGCGAAGGCAAATGGTGCCGCAACCGCTATTCTGTCTAATGACCCGGGTGGTTCCGGAGCCGAGCACATTCGCGAGTGGGATTATCGCGGCAACGTTGATGCCGTGGTGTTGTCTGGAGAAATCGGGGCGGAAAAGCCGGAGGTTGCGGCCTTCCAAGCGGCTGCCGATGCCCTCGAGCTGCCCTTGAGCGATTGCGTCATGGTCGATGATTCGATCCTTAACGTGCGCGCCGCCGTCGATGCCGGAATGATCGGTTTCTTGTACACCAGCTTCGACCGCGTTTCTGTAGAAATTCAAGCCGTATTCGATATTGAAGGGGAATTTTAGTGGCTGAAGCCCGCGTCTATATTCCGGCGACCTATGCCATGCTGGCGGAGCTCGCAGAAACCGGAACGCTCGCGGCGCGTTCCGGTTGGGGTTTCATGGTTACCCCGGCTCTGCGGGATTTTTATACCGCAGGCGATGAAGAAGAGATCGCCTACTCCGCCTTCCTTGAGGCCTCTATGGCCTCGCTGCGCCTGTTGACCATTGGGGACGAGGAGAAGTTCCCGCACCGGCGCGTGGTCATTTCCATCGACGTTGACGACACTGCAGTCACCCCGCGCCCAGATATGGGTGAGCCGGTGGTAGAGCTCCAGCCAGCGCAGTTTGGCACCGATAACCTCGCCGCCATTCACGTGGATATTGAAGAATCCGAAGAGGCAACCGCCAAGGCCATCGAAGCCATCGATTCCGCGGACCTGGGCGATGAGGATGCGGAGCTCGCGGTGGGTGATGCCCTGGATAACTTCATGGCCTTCTACCACCCAACGGAGCTGCCGTTCCTCGTGGAATTGCTCTAAGCCGCGCTAATTTTCCCACTCCACGTTGGTGCGCAGGGCTTGTAGTAGCCCGCGTACCGCATCGCGGCGGCGGGCGGTAGCGGTGCCCTCGGGAATGACCTCTGGATCATCGAGCCCGCATTCAGGATCCGCCGGTGGCCCAGCGTGCGTACAGCCGCGCGGGCACTCCTCAATAGCCGCGGCGAGGTCCTCGAAAACGCCAAGGACGGTATCCGCGTCCACATGCGCCAGCCCGAAGGAGCGAATGCCCGGCGTATCGATGATCCAGCCGCCCTGAGATTCGGTTCCTGGAGCGTCGGTGGGCAAGGGGAGGGCCACCGATTGCGTCGAGGTATGCCGGCCCTTGCCGATGCCCGATACTTCCCCCGTTTCCCTTTCTGCATCTGGAACTAGCCGGTTGACCAGCGTGGACTTGCCCACCCCGGAATGCCCGATGAGCGCGGTAATATGGCCATCTACCTGCGCGCGCACGGCATCTAGGCCATCCTCGACTCCGGCTTCGACTACCGTGACATCTAGGTCGGCGAATTCTTCTGCAAACGGCGTTGGATCTGCGAGATCCGTCTTGGTCAGGCACAAGATGGGGTGGAGGTTGCCCACGAACGCGGCAATCAAGGCGCGCTCGACAAAGCCGGATCGCGGGGGAGGGTCTGCCACGGCGGAAACGATCAGCAATTGATCGGCATTGGCCACCACGATGCGCTCATACGGATCCGTGTCATCGGCGGTGCGGCGCAGCACGGAGGTGCGATCCGCCAGCTTGACGATGCGCGCCAGCGTGTCCTTGGCACCAGAGGTATCACCAACCACGCCGACGCGGTCACCGACCTCGATGGCGGTGCGGCCCAGCTCGCGGGCGCGCATGGCGGTGACTTGGGGGCCATCGTCAAGCGCAACGCCCCACCGCCCGCGGTCCTTGGTGATTACCATGCCGTATTTGGCATTTTTGTGCTTGGGCCGATCCTTGGTGCGCGGGCGCGAGCCCTTGCCGGGGCGCACGCGCACATCAGATTCATCAAAGGAACCGAAACGTCTAGCCATGTAAATACTGTTGGTCGGGGTGTAACATCGTCTCCCACATGCGGGCGAAACCGGGCAAAGTCTTGGAGGTGGTGGAAATATCCTCAATCTGGATATCAGGGACCTTCAAACCCAGAATGGCGCCGGCAGTGGCCATGCGGTGATCGGCATAGCACGGCCAATCGCCGCCGTGAAGTTCGGCGGGTTCGATCACTAGGCCATCGTCAAGCTCGGTGACCCTGCCGCCCAGTGCATTGATATTCGCTGCGAGCGCCTGCAAACGGTCGGTCTCGTGGCCGCGCAGGTGGGCGATGCCTGTGAGTCGCGACGGCGTTTCCGCGAGCGCACACAGGGCCGCAACGGTGGGGGTAAGCTCCCCGATATCGCCCATATTGCGCTCGATGCCCTGCATCTTTCCCGCAGGGTTGCCCACTGCGGTCACGCTATTGTGCTCCTGGGTTACCATCACACCCATATCCAGCAGGATCTGCCGGATGGCATCGCCTGGCTGGGTGGTATTTGCCGGCCAATTCTTGATGGTCAAGCGCCCGCCGGTTACCGCCGCTGCGGCGAGGAATGGCGTGGCATTGGAGAGATCCGGCTCGATGAACCATTCGCGCCCGGCAATGGGGCCGGCGTGCACCGTCCACGTCGTGCCGTCAGAATCCACGCGCACGCCCGCCTGGCGCAGCATGCCCACCGTCATTTCCACGTGCGGCATGGACGGCAGCTGGCCGCCCTCGTGGGTGAGTTGAATGCCCTGGGAAAAGCGCGCCCCGCTGAGCAGCAGGCCGGAGACGAACTGGGAAGAACCAGAAGCATCGATGGTGACCTTGCCGCCTTCTGGTACGCCGTTGGAGGACACCGTAAAGGGCAGGCTACCTCCTTCCACATCAACGCCGAGGCTGCGCAGCGCATCCAGCGTCGTGGACATGGGGCGGTTGTAGGCTTGCTTATCGCCATCGACGCGCACCGGGCCATCCGCGAGCGCCGCGACCGGCGGCACAAAACGCATTACCGTGCCGGCCAGCCCGCAATCCACCGTGGCACCGTGCAGCTTCCCAGGCTGGACGTGGATATCGGCGCCGTCATGGGTGAAGCGAACCCCCATGGCACTGAGTGCGTCCTCCATCAACTGCGTATCGCGCGATACCAGTGGGGCGTGCAGGATGGACGGGGAATCTGCCAGCGCGGCCAGGATGAAGGCCCGATTGGTAATAGACTTCGATCCTGGCACCTGGTGTTCCCCCGTAACGGGGCTGGTAGCCAGCGGGGCGGTCCAAGGTTGAGACATAGTGTCCATAATAGAGGGCATGTGCGGAAGATTCGTTCTTTTTACTGAGTCCCTCCTCGATGAGGTGGGTAATCTCCCGGGAATCCAGGACGTCCACGCCCCACAGGGCACGCCCGGGCCGCGATATAACATTGCCCCGACCCAGCCCATTCCCATCGTGCGCGTGCGCGAAGAACTGGCGGAAGTCGATCCCGCGCGGTGGGCGCTCTTGCCGCAGTGGAAGAAAGACCTAGATGGCCCGCCGCTTTTTAATGCCCGGGCAGAAACGGTGGCGAGCAAGCCATCTTTTCGCACCGCCTTTAAAACCCAGCGCTGCCTTATCCCCATGAACGGCTATTACGAGTGGCACAAGGATGGCTCCACCAAGACGCCGTACTACGTCCACCCAGACCAGGGACTGCTGTGGGCCGCGGGGCTCTGGGATACCGGGTTGGATCGGCTCTCTGCCACCGTCGTGACCACCGCGGCTACCGAAGAGATGGAGTGGCTGCACCACAGGTTGCCGCGATTTTTGGCGCCGGAGGAGATGCACACCTGGCTCGAGGGTAGCGCCGAGGAGGCCAAGGAGCTGCTAGCGCCCACGGGCCTGCGAGGGTTTGAGTACCACGCTGTGGACAAGGCCGTGGGGACTGTCTCTAATGACTATCCGGAGCTACTCATCCGCCAGTAGATCGGTAAAGTCAGCCCCGCACAAGCGCGCGAGGTCTTCTGCGTTGAGCTCAATATCTAGGCCGCGGCGGCCGCCGGAGATAAAGACAGTATCGAAAAGCACCGCGGATTCCTCGATCACCGTGGGCAGCGGGTTCTTTTGTCCGAGCGGGGAAATACCGCCATGCACGTAGCCTGAGGATTTCTCGGCATCGTGCACCTGCGCCATGGCGGCCTTAGATACGCCAAGGGCAGCGGCGGCCTTCTTGAGGCTTAAATGGTGCGTGGTGGGAATCACGCACACCGCCAACTCGCGGCGCGGACCTTTGCCCGCGGTGAGATCAATGATGAGCGTTTTCAGCACGCGTTCGGGTTCTACGTCTAAGGCCGCCGCGGCGTGATCACCAAAGTGATCCTTGCCCGCCTCGAAGGTGGATATGGAGTGTTTGACTCCGGCATCTTCGATGACTTTCAGCGCCGGGGTAGCGGCATGCGGGGACTTTTTGGCCATATAGGAATTTTAGCGTGAGACGTTAGGATAGATTGTGTGGTTAAAGAAACAGTGAGCGAGAAGGAGCTGCAGCGCCGCTTTGAAAAGGAAGCGCTCCCGCTGCTCGATCAGCTCTATGGCGGCGCGCTGCGCATGACGCGAAACCCGCAAGACGCGGAAGACTTGGTGCAAGAGACCTATCTGAAGGCCTATAAGTCCTTTCATTCCTTTAAGCAGGGAACGAACCTGAAGGCATGGCTTTATCGCATCATGACCAATAACTACATCAACTCCTATCGCAAGGCGAAGCGGCGTCCTACCGAGTCTTCTGCCGATGATCTGAGTGATTTTCAGCTCTATACCACCGCAGGGCACGATTCCACCGGGTTGGAATCCGCTGAGGTGGCAGCGCTTAAAGAGATGCCAGATAGGTCCATCTCGCAGGCCATTAATGACCTGCCGGAGGATTACCGGATGGTGGTCTACTACTCCGATGTGGAGGGCTTAGCGTACAAGGAAATCGCCGAAATCATGGATACTCCATTGGGAACGGTGATGTCTCGCCTGCACCGTGGAAGAAAAATGCTCCGGAAGGCGTTGAAGGACGTAGCACGTGAACAAGGAATTGGATTAGAACACCCGGACATGGAGGAGAAGTAATGGAAGGCGCAACCGGAAAGAACTGTGGTGCGTGTAGCTCCACTGAGGTACACAACCTATTTTGCGAGCTTCTCGATGAATCCACGACCTACGCCCGCGCTTTAGCCATCCGCGAGCACATCGCCCAATGTGATTTTTGCCAGCAACGACTAGAGCGCGAAGAGCTCGTCCGCTCCCTCGTGCGCAATTGCTGTGCCGACCAAGCTAAGGCACCGCAATCGCTGCGCCGCCGCATCTCGATAGAAATTACGGAGATCGAATCCCGCTGGTAAAAGTGTCATTTAGAACTGAGAACGCCTCGCAACAAGAGTCGAGGCATTTCGTACTGCTGTATTTCCTCTTCCAGTTCAGAAGCATACATACATACCGTCAGGCGCCCTCTGCCGAAGCGGTGCTGTAGAAAAAATTTCCATAGGATCTCACTCGCAGCGGTCAACCCGCGAGTCAAACCCTACCCACACGCCCTGGGGCGTAATGCGAGTGGATAGGCAAATAGTAGGGGCCTAACACTGACGTGTCCATTTTCTGGGGTCATGTCCAGCCCTGACTGGTAAATACGCATCCTGCGAATAGTTGAAGAACGGGTTCTGTTTTTGGGCTGGTACCTCTCTGGTGGTACCAGCGCTAGTTTTTCTGAATTCGCTGGCGGTAGTAATCACGATTGTCTTCTTGCATGTGAGCAAATTCCATGAGTACGCCCGGCCAGATGGGATACGTATCGATAAGGTTTTCTGCGATGTTTAGCAACGGTGAAAAAGCGATCTCGCCCCATCTGATGCCTATGCCGACTCTTTCGGAGTAGGCCGTGCTATTTAAAGGGCCAAGTGCCCACTGACTCCCTGACATCGCATTCATCCATGTGCCGTTGATAGCGAGGATGCGGGATACTTTCTCTTCATAGCTGTGTTTAGAGTTTAAGATTTCGAGTACGATCTCGAAGGGAAACTCTTTTGTGCCATCGGTGACCTGCTTGCGCTGAAGAGGCGTCAACTCTGCAAGTGTCGTGGGGACTGTTGTTGAAAGGAAGTCTTCCAGCCTATTTCCGAATTGTTGATGATATCCGTCAAGCCACATTAGGTTCCTTTCGGGCTATGCAGGGCGTATAACCCAAGCCCCTGAATATTGATTTAAAGTCTTGTCGAAAAGCAGGTTGCGGATATAGCCCAGTCCCCAGTTTTGCTGTCTTCTTAGACGATTGAGTGTATTCCAGCATTCACTTTTCTACAAGGAAGATTTGGCTGTTGTGTCCTGAGGATTCAAGATTCGGCTCTGTGGGGTGCAGCAGAGACGTTGTCGAAGTGCAGAAGGCGAGAATCGCTGCCCCGAGGATAATTATGCGCCTAAATCGGTTTCTGGTGTCAGCAAGATTTAGCATGTCTCTATTCCATCAATTTGGGCGTAGTGAGGAGCGATGTTTGTGCGGGTTCCGGCTACTACCAGTTTGCACGGTGAGTCTCGGGCTAGTCCTGCATACTCGTCGTCGTCAAGTGTCTTTCGCCTTGAGGAGGTAGTTGAGGCGAACAGCTTACGGACGATGGGCACCCATATGTAACAGGGGCCACCATCGCCGATCGCTATACCTGCTAACGGAAGCCGGCAAAAGGAAACCACGAAATGAGTTCAATTAGTGCACTTCGGGGAAGCTATGACCGATGTCCCGATATGGACCAGTAGTATCAACCCAAAATGAGCGCCCTGGTCGCTACTGCTCCGAGAGTCGGATTTCTGATAGAAAGATTAAAAACCCGGCCGTACGAGTTCTTAAGGTGAACTGGTACGAAACCGGGCTTTATAATATGTGCTGTACGTTATGCGCCAGGACGCTTGCCGTGATTAGCGGCCTTCTTGCGGCGATCCTTGCGCTTGCGACCACGCTTGCTCATTGCGCACTCCTTCGTTGAGGGTTTCTGAACTTTATTCAACTGTAGCGGCTAAGGGCGCCGAAACGAAAATTGGGGCGGGGGTTAGGTTCCCCGGGTCCGCGCTTTTAGGCGGAAACGCGGGAACGGCCGCGGCCGCGGTTGCGGCGACGCTTGAGGGCGCGGCGCTCCTCTTCAGACAGGCCGCCCCAGACGCCGGCGTCGAGGCCAGACTCGAGTGCCCAGTTGAGGCAGGAAGAAGCGACGGGGCAGCGGTTGCAGACCAGCTTGGCCTTAGCGATCTGGGTAAGGGCAGGGCCGGAGTTACCTACTGGGAAGAACAGCTCTGGGTCTTCGTCGCGGCAAACGGCTTCGTGGCGCCAATCCATGATTGATATCTCCTAACAAATTTTTGACAGCAGTAAATACGAGCGCAATCCGTGCGGGACAGGAAAGCACCTTGATTTTTAGGTGGTGTGTGAACTGGTCTGCTAGCAGTGGGGCCCGGTCTCGAGGTCGGGCCAGCGTCGCCGCCGCCTATGGTTCACGGTGTTGTTACCTGAAGTTTCCTCCAGGTTAAGAAGAGGTTTACGCCCTCTTTCTTTTTGCTACTAGAGAATCATGACATGTTTACCCGATCGCCGCTAGGGGTACAGGCTAAAATGTGGTTAACATCACGTGAATAGGCGCGGTGTGGGGGCCATAAATGCCAAAATCAAATTTTAAAGAATCCTGTGAGAATCGCTGTGAGCTGCAGCTATAGGTGCTATGTGGTGAGTGTGGTGAGGGAGAGACCGTCAAATCTCCCAGTTCAGCCCTCTGCCCCCGCGCTACTGCAGGCAACATCGAGGCCCCGCCGTGGGTGGCACAGAAAAAATCCGCGCCGCATTAGTAGACTGGGGATTTGTGTCTAAGCAGAACAAACGCCACGTAAATAAGCAGCAGCGAGATAAGTCGGCAGCGCCAGCGGCAGCACCGGATAGTGCCCCGCAGTCGGTGCTTATAGGCGCAGGCATTGCCACGGTGCAATCCATCGCGGTTATTTGTTTTGGCATATTCCTCATCGTGCGCGAAGCGGTGGGCGCGGAAAATGACTCGATGGTTTCTGATTCCGGTTCGGGAAGCTTTGTGGGGCTTGGCACCGCCATCTTTATCTTCATTGTCTTTGGGTTTGTCATCGCAGGCTCCTGGGCCATGGTGAAAGGAAAGCGATGGGGAAGAGGCGCCGTGGTCCTCGTAGAGCTCATCTTGGGTGCGAGCGCGTTTCAAATGTATAGCGGTGGATCACCGGTACTGGGGACTATCACCCTGTTAAGCGCGGTCGCGGTGCTTTATCTCTTGATGTTTAGACGCGAGTCCTCAGAGTGGGCCGCCTCGAATTTCTAAGGGCCACTCGCGTTTGGGCCACTCGCGCGGGGCCCACGAGTGGCACTCGCTTAGTCGCTGCTGAGGCCAACGACGGTATCGCCGCGGGTTTCTACAATGGTCTCGCCCGCCAACGTGAGGTGGACAGGACCGCAGTAATCTCCGCGGTCGACGGCAATTTCGCGCAGTACCTTACCGGTAGACCAGTCCACGACAGCTATGCCCTTTTCGGTGGGCATCAGCATGCGCCCAGCCACTGAAATCGGGGTGCCGATGGCGCCGTCGATAACGTGATCGACGCGCAAATCACTGGGGGTTAGGAGGTAGAGGCGCTGCCCATCAAACCACGTCATATGGTGCGGGAGATCCGCAACGGCCGGGGCGAAAGGGCTTGTGCCGGAATCGATGGCGTCGGAAGGCTTTACGGGGGTAGAAGAAAGCTTTTCGCCTTGGTTGTTATAAGACTCAATGCGGGGTTCTGGGCCAGGGATATAGACCGCGGCGGCGTCTTGGCCCACCGCGATAAGCCGAGCTCCATCGCGATCGATGGAGACATCGGCGTCCATTTCTGGTTCCCGGGAGTCCTCCGGGGTGGTGGTTTGAAACCTTAACCAGGTGGTGTGAGGTTCCTCAGGGCACGATTCCGTCAGTGCGAGGTTCTCGGTACGCGTGAGCGCCGAAGAAATGGTGCACTCCTCGTGCGGTTGCTTCTGCGCCTCCTGCTTGGCCTCTATGTCGCCGTATTCCACGGTACGCACGAGATCTGAGCGCCATAGATCGATTCGCCCGGCAGAAACGGTCCCTGCCCGGTCATTGGATTGCACAGGTATAACGTCCGGGGAATTGATAGCGCTGCGGGTGGAGTCATATTCGCCCGTCGCGGCGTTGATGGCCACCGTATCCCCGCAGCCCACGCCCGTGCGATAGGTGGCAACCACCTTGCCCCAGGCAGTCGATAGCGAGCAGAGTTCGGCATCGCTGCGGGTATAGGTCCAGGCCGTGGAGCCATCGGCATTGGTGGCAGTGAGCACATCGCCATCGTGGCTAATGCTCAACCCGTAGGCGGAAATGGCGCGGTATTGGCCGGGTACGGGCTGGTTGGGAAGGCTGTAGGCAGTGGTGAGGGTGGAGGGGACATCGGCAAGCACAGCGGCATCGCCTTCCCCAGGAACCGCCTCTTGGTGCAGGTCCGCCTGGTGGATATTGGCGGTGGCGACCGCGCCGCCCACCGCGATGGCGCAGATAGCGCCGATGATGCCGGTGGCCTTCCAATCCGCCGCGGTTGCCCGCAAGATGGGGGCCTTAGTCATCGGCGCCCTCCTCGGGGCGTGCCATTACCGCGCCGAGACCCGCCCCGGGACCGCGATTGGGCTTGTCCCGCGGACCGCTTATGCGCCGGAAGTTGGCCAATCACGCTGGTGGCAGGCCCCACCTTTTCCTGCACGCCAGCGGGGATGGACAGCGCCTGGGCAAGCTCCGGGGAGGTGGAAAACCACTGCGGCGGCGTGGCCGAATCTAGGCCTAGCTCATCGTTGATGACCTGCCATTTGGCCAGCTCATCGTAGCCCACGAGGGTAACGGCGGTGCCGGTATGCCCAGCGCGGCCAGTGCGCCCGATGCGGTGGATAAACGTCATGGGATCATCGGGAACTTGGTAGTTGATGACGTGGGTGACATCGTCGACGTCGATGCCACGCGCGGCGATATCGGTGGCGACGAGGATGTCCACCTCGCCCGAGCGGAAGGCCTGCAGGGACTTTTCCCGGGACTTTTGCCCCAAGTCACCGTGCACGGCGCCGACGCGGAAGCCGCGCTCAGCAAGGTCATCGGCCAATTGCGCCGCCGAGCGTTTGGTGCGGGTAAAGATTATGCTGCGACCCCGGCCCTGGGCCTGCAGGATATGTGCGATGACCGGCACCTTATCCATGCGGTGGGCTTGGAAGGTGACCTTGCGGGTGGTTTCGTGCGTGACTTCATCCGCCTCCGATTCGGCCCGGATGTGTACGGGCTTATTCATGAACTGCCGCGATAAGTTCAAAATGGCGCCCGGCATGGTGGCAGAAAACAGCATTGTTTGGTGCGCATTGCCATCGAGCGCTTCCAAAATGGCCTCTATGGAGGGCAAAAAGCCCAGGTCCAGCATCTCATCGGCCTCATCGAGCACCACGATAGCGACGTGGCGCAGAACCAGATCGCCGCGCTCGTGCAGATCGAGCAGGCGGCCTGGCGTGCCGATGACCACATCAACGCCGCGCTGGAGGAGCTTAATCTGCTCCTCGTAGGGGCGCCCGCCGTAGATGGAGGCGAGGCGGACAGGCAGGTGCGCGGCCGCGTCCTGCAGATCCGCGGTGACCTGCTGGGCGAGCTCGCGGGTGGGCACGACGATAAGTGCCCGCGGCGTCCCATCCAGTGGGGCAATATCCGCGTCATCAAAAACGCGATCGAGCAGCGGCACACCAAAGCCAAAGGTCTTGCCCATGCCGGTGCGTGCCTGGCCAATGAGGTCTTGGCCATTGAGCGCAATGGGCAGGGTTAATTCCTGGATTGCAAAGGTTCGCGCGATGCCACGGTCAGCGAGCCCATCGCAGATTTCGGCGGCGACGCCGAGTTCCGCGAAGGTCGGTGGCTGGGGTTTTATGACAGACACACCTTGATAGTAGCCGGGATGGTTATAGTGGGGCCATTGGCATGTAAAACTCTCGTTAAAGGAGGATACTTTTTATGGATATCAAGTTTGGTTTTGCAGATACCCCGCGCGAGCTGATTATTAGCACCAGTGGCGAGCAGGCGGAGCTGACGCAAAAGATTAATAGCGCCCTGGCGGAAAACTCCACGTTGGAGCTAGAAGATGACAAGGGTCGCAAGTACCTCGTGCGCACGGACCGCGTGGTGTACGTCGAGGTTGGCGCCGCTAAGAAGCAGTCCGTCGGATTCGCCGGCGCCTAAGCTTGGGGCTTTCTGAAGGTTTGCTAATTCAGTTTTTGAATAGGCAACCGGGTACCCTCAATGCCTATGGAAAGTAGGCAGAATCGCAAGGCTCACCAGAGCCATGGGCGAATCCCGGATCACCCGAACCCGGTGGTCCGGTTCGCCCGCCGCTACGGCTGGTGGCGTGTAGTGGCTATCCCCGTGATGGTGCTGCTTACCATCTGGGTGATTGTGGATATCGCGTCCGGCTCTTCGACCGATGATAACGGCGATGCATCCAGCGCGGAGACCACCGCAGCCGCCACCCCTACCCACGAGGATCTCACCGGCCCCGACCCCGCGAATGCGGAGGCGGTAGAGCGCGAGATTAGTGAGATGCCCCCAGGAAGTGACTTCACCAAAAAAGGAAAGGGCACGTTCCACGCAATCGGCCGCCCCGGCGCCGTAGCCGGCGAGGGTGGCGAGAAGAAGGTGCGCTACTCCATCGAGGTGGAAGATGGGCTCAATACCGCTCCCTACGGCGGTGATGATGCCTTTGCCGCAATGGTGGAGGCAACCCTTGCGGATCCACGCGGGTGGACTGCCCAAGGTGATTTCGAATTCGAGCACGTTGCCTCCGCTGATAATCCCGATACCCGCATCCAGCTGACCTCATTAGGTACGGCCGCGGAGCGGTGTGGCGAGAAGATCGAAACGGAAACCTCTTGCCACACAAAGTTCACCGGCGAATCCACCACCATCATTAATGAAGCGCGGTGGGTGCGCGGGGCCACACCCTTTGAGGGCGATTTGGGCAATTACCGCCAGTACGTCATCAACCACGAATTGGGCCACGCCATTGGCTATGCCTCCCACCAGCAGTGCGGCGGCGAGGGCAAATTGGCCCCGGTAATGATGCAGCAGACGCTGAGTTTGAACAATAAAAAATTGCATGACCGCAATCCCAAGGAGGTCTATCCTGATGAGGATGTGACCTGCGAGCCTAACCCGTGGCCATATCCCAATCCGGAGCAAAAGGATCCCCACCAACCCCAATAAGGAGTACTGGATGCCGCTTCCCCCAGAGCATGTTTTAAGCGCCTTCCACGCAGAAACCGGTGCGACAGGGTCGCGCCGGGCCCAAGGCGATCAGCTGGGCCCAGTATGGGATAACGGCATCAAGGTGGGCGATGTGGTCTACTCCCAGGCCGGCCCCTTCGCGGCGTGGTCTGCCAAGGTGCGCGAAAAGCTCAGCGTACCGGGCGCGCGGGTATCGCGGCCGGTTCTCGCGAGCGACGGGCGCCATACCGCGGCCGGGTGGAAGGCGACGCAGTTCCTTCCCGGCGAGGTCACCGGGCGTATCGATGAAGCGGCGCAGACGGCCTTGCGCTTGGACGATGCCATGGCTAATGCACCAGCACCTCCGGGTACGCACCGCGATGATGCCTTCGCCCGCGCGGAGCGCACCGCCTGGGCGGAGACGGGGGAGGCCTACGATAAGGCCGCGCTTGCCGGTGTCCCCATGGTCACCGCCCATACCGCCCTGCTGACCACCACGGTCTTTTATGGCGCGCACCCACCGGGAATCGTGGATCTCGTGCCGAGTCAATCCGCGCGCCCAGCCGGGTGGAGCGCTGCGCTCGTGATCGTGGATGGGTTGATCGCGCAAGTGGTAGATGATGATATCTGCCAGCGGTTTGGTCACGTGCCGGGTATGCAGGAGCTTTTGCTGCGGGCTGTGTCCTACCGCCGGCATATCAATGATTTGAATCCGCGGTCACGCTCGAATGTGCGTTCTAATATTGAGCGGGTGGAACAGTTTCTTGTGTCTAGGGCATCTGCGATACTGGGGCGGTGACTTACAATCCCCATTCCACCGCCCGCGCGGGAGTGGTCCTACCGCCGTCGCCAGAGGTACGACTCATCGCCCGCACCCCGTCCGCACACGCTCGTTCCTGGCCCGTTGAGCTGCCGGAAACCGGTACCTGGAAGGTAACCGGCACCGCCGGAACCGGCGTATCCAGTTTTCTTATCGATACCGTCATTCATGCCCTCGACCGCGCCCAGGAGACGGGGGCAGATCCCTCCGGCATCCTCGTTGTTGCCGCCTCCAAGGAATCCGGCGCCCGCCTGCGCCGTGAGCTTTCAGAGCGCCTCGAAGATTATGCGGCGCAATCCTCCATGGTCCGCTCCATCCACTCCTTGGCCTTTGCCCTCCTGCGCAGTGCAAGCGACGAGGAATTGCGCCTTATCACCGGCGCGGAACAAGATGCCGTTATCCGGGAATTGCTCGAAGGCCACGCTGAATCCGGCCACGGCGAATGGCCGGAGGAAGTTCGCCCCGCCCTAGAGTATGTAGGCTTTGCCCGCCAATTGCGCGATTTTCTTTTGCGCTCCATCGAACGTGGCTTAAGCCCCGCGGATTTGGAGAGCCTCGGGGCTAAGTACGGCCGTGGAATGTGGGTTGCCGCCGGTATGTTCCTGCGCGAATACGAACGCGTCCAAGCACTTTCCGGTGCGCATTCTTATTCCGCGGCCGAGCTAGTCAACCAAGTCTTGCTGCGCCCAGAACTTACGAATTCACACCCGTGGCACACCATCGTGGTTGATGACGCCCAGCTATTGGATCCCACCGCGGGCAAGCTCATCTCCCGCTTGGCCCCCGATGCACAATTGCTGGTCATCGGCGGTGATGCGGACCAATCCGTCTTTGCCTTCCGCGGTGCTAATTCGCAATTCCTTGAAGAATTTCCCGCGGAACACTCCGTGGAGCTTTCGCAGCCGCACCGCAACGGATCCCCGGCCTGCGTTTCCATCGTGGATTCTGAGGGCCGCCTGCGCGATGTGGTGGCCGATACCGTGCGTCGCCGCCATTTGGACGATGGCGTGCAGTGGCGCGATATCGCCGTCATCGTCCGCTCGACGGCGGATATAGGCCAGATGCGCCGCACCTTGCTGGCCGCCGGCGTACCCGTACACATCAGCCCGACCGACGTGATTTTGGCAGAACAACGCCTAGTATCTGCCATGCTCCTCGCCCTGCGCGCCTTGGAAGAAGACCTCAGCAATGTGGAGCTCGAGGAATTGCTGACCGGTCCAGTGGGAGGGGCGGATCCCGTCACCCTGCGCCGCCTGATTCGCGGTCTGCGCCGGTGGGCGCCCGATGCGCGCGGCATGGATAGCCTGCGCGAGCTCTTGCAGGGCGAGCTGCCGGACTTCAATGGCCAACTCACCGAACGCGAATTTTCCATCCTAGAGCGCGTGCGCGCAGTACTTTCCGCGGGCAGGCAGGCCGTGCAAGCCCAGGCTTCTGTGGAAGAAATCCTGTGGGAGGTATGGAGCGCTACCGAGCTGGATATGCGCCTGCAGGCATCCGCCTTGCGCGGCGGCGCCACCGGCTCGCAGGCGGATCGTGACCTCGATGCCATGATGGCGCTTTTTGATGCTGCCGGTGATTACTCCGAGCGCCGACCCGGCTCCTCGCTGCAGTCCTTTTTAACTCACATCACCGAACAAGAACTGCCCACCGGCGTGCGCGACCGCCGTACCGCCATCCCGCAGGCCGTGGAGATCATCACCGCCCACGGCGCCGTCGGCCGCGAATGGGATACCGTCATCGTCGTAGGAGCACAAGAAGGCGCGTGGCCCTCGCTGGGGGAGACCGGGTCCATTTTTGGCCAAGAAGATCTCATCGATCTCCTGGACCGCGATATTGAGCCTGATACCCCTGTTAGCCACATTGCCTCCCGTCTGGCCGAAGAGCGCCGGCTCTTCCACGTCGCCACCACGCGCCACCGGAACCGGTTACTCATCGCTGCGGTGGAAAATCCCAACGAGGATGCCTTTGCAGAACCTTCCCGCTTCATCGCGGAATTTACCGGGCGCGGGGTAGATGTGCCCGGGACAATGGCGCGCCGGGAAGCCAGCCGCGCCTTGCGCGCCACCCAATTCCCCCGCGAGCTGGGCTTGGACGTTCCCGAGCCGGCACCGGTGTCCCTGCGCGATGGACTCGAGGTCGATCCCCTCGACGTGGCGGTACTGTCCGTTCCTTCCTTTGTGGCGCAATTGCGCCGCGTGGTCACGAATCCAGATTCTGGCGAGGCGGAGCGGCGCCAAGCGGCCCGGCAGCTGGCGCGCTTAGCGCAGGCGGAAATCCCAGGCGCCCATCCAGACCAGTGGTTTTCCGCGCGCTCTGTGGCATCGCATACGCAGCTGCGCGGTAGCAAGAGCCTATCGCCATCCCGGGTCGAAGCCCTGCTCAACTGCCCGCTCAAGGCGATTGTGGGAAACTTGGCCGAAGATTCCAGCGGCGCCGAGCACCTTTTGCGCGGCACCATGGCACACGCCTTCTTGGAGGCCATCGGCCGCGGCATGGATGCGGAAAAGGCCCGCCTGCTCGTCATGGAAGCCTATGAGCTCATCCTGGATGTTCCGCAGTGGCAACTACAGAGCAAGTTGGAAGAATTCTCCCGCCTGCTGGAGCGCACGCAGCAATGGGCACAGCAATCCGAGGTCAAAAATGAACTCGCCGGGGTAGAAGTACCCGTCTACGTCGAGGTCGCCCCGGATATCCGGGTTGGCGGCTTCATGGACCGCTTGATGCAGGATGGAGACGGAAATTACCTGGTCGTGGATCTCAAGACCGGTAAATCTGCAGCGACGCAGGCAGAGGCGGAAGAAAACCGCCAGCTAATGACCTACCAATTGGCCTTGTCCCGGGGAAGCTTTGACGGGCAGCGCGTGCGCGATGGCGAAGGGATGCCGCGCGCAGGCGGAGTTCTTGTCTATCCCGGAAAAGATTCCAGCAAAATCACCACGCGCACACAAAGCCAGCTCACCGCAGAGGCGCTGGAAGAATTTTCCGCACTTTTGCCACCACTGGCAGCGGAACTGCGTGGTCCGCAACTTACCGCGCGCACCAATAAAGATTGCGATAAGTGCCCCATTCGTACCATCTGCCCGGTGCAGGAGGAAGGAAAGATGACCATCCATGCCTAAGCAGAATTTTTCCCCGGAAGAAATAGCCCAAGCACTGGGCAAGGATTACCCACCTACTGAGGAACAAGCCCACGTCATCGAGGGTCCTTTTGGCCCCAAGCTCGTGGTGGCCGGCGCGGGTGCAGGTAAGACGGAAACCATGGCCTCCCGCGTGGTCTATTTGGTGGCCAATGGCTACGTGCGCCCAGAAGAAGTACTGGGGCTAACCTTTACGCGCAAGGCGGCCCAGCAACTAGAACAGCGCATTCGCCGCCAACTGATTCAGCTGCGCGATTCCGGCCTCATCGTCCCCGGTAGCCCTGCCGCAGAGGCGCTTAACAATATCGCACCCACCGTGGCCACCTATGACTCGTATGCCGGCGAGCTCGTGCGCGAATACGGCCTTTTGGTCCCGGTCGAGCCCTCGGCGCGAATTATCACGGAGGCGGAGCGCTTTGCCATTGCCTATGACGTGGTGAAAAATTACGGCGGTAAATTATCGGATGAAAAGACCTTGGGTTCCATCACGGAAACCCTGCTCAAGATCACTTCCGATATGGACAATTCCTTGAAGGATCCGGATGATATTGCCGAGTTCGCACGGGATTTCCGCGCTGATATTGACAACCTGGAAAAGGCGCCGAGGACGAAGGGCGAGTATTCCAAGAAACTGCAGGACCACATCAATGTCCAGGATCTGCGCGTGCAGTACGTGCCATTGATCGAGGAACTCAAGCGCGCGCAGGCAGAACAGCAGGTCATCACTTTTGGCGAGCAGATGTCTGTGGCAGCGCGCCTCGCGCAATCGCACCCAGCGGTGGGCAAGCAACAGGCGCAGCGCTACCGCGTGGTCATGCTGGATGAATATCAGGACACGTCTTATGCCCAGCGAGTATTATTGCGCAGCCTTTTTGGCGGGGAGCAGAAAGACATTTCCGTGACAGCGGTGGGCGATCCCATGCAGGCCATCTATGGCTGGCGTGGGGCTACCTCAGAAAACCTCACCGCATTCGTGGAGGATTTCCCGCAAGCAGATGGCGCCCCTGCTCCCAAGGATCAGCTGACTACCTCGTGGCGCAACCCGTCGGGTGCCTTGGAGCTGGCTAACTCGGTGGCGGCCGGGGTCTTTGCGGGCGGCCCGCGCCCCGTCGATGAGCTGCATGCGGCCCCGCACAAGGGAGAAGGCGAGATTGAGCTGGGCTATTTCGCCAGCGAGGACGAGGAACACGATTTTATTGCCCAGAAAGTAAGGCAGCAGTGGGAAGCGCGCGAGGGAGATGGTTTTCGCGCAGCGGTATTGGTGCGCACCAACCGGCAAACCGCAGCCATTGCAGCTGCCCTGGATGCCGTCGATGTGCCCAATGAAATCAATGGTCTAGGTGGATTGCTGTGGCAACCGGAAATCCAGGACCTCGTAGCGCTGGCAACCATGTTGGTGCGGCCGGAAGATGCTCAAGCGGCCCTCCGCATTTTCGCCGGGCCCATTTGCGGGCTGGGCATGGGCGATATCCAAGCCCTTGCCGCGCGGCAAAACAACTTGGCGGGGGCGAAGCAAGAGCGCCTGCAATGGGAAGAGGGCATGGATCCAGAGGAGTATCTGCGCGCCCAATTGGCGCAGCTTACGGCCGAGGGCCCAGATCAGACGGTGGGGCTTGCCGATGCCCTGGCAGACCTCGGCGAGCGCGATCGCTATACTCCGGAGGGCTTAGCGCGCATGGAAGAGGTATCTGCCAAGCTGCGCTACCTGCGCACTTACTCGCTGTCCAAGCCTTTAAGCGATCTCTTCGCTGACATCGAGGCCATCTTCAATATCCGTACCGAGGTTCTTGCCCGCGGCAGCGCCGGGGGAGCCACCCACCTGGATAAATTCGCCGATATCGTCGCCGGATTCCATGGGGATTCCCTGTATGCGCTCCTAGATTATTTGGAGCTCGCTCGCGAACATGAAGATGGCCTTGGGCTTGGGGAAGTTCCTGCTTCCACGGATCGCGTACAAATCATGACCGTGCATAAAGCCAAGGGCCTGGAGTGGGAGCACGTCTATGTCGTGCGCGCGGATTCTTCAAGCTATAAGGCACAGGCAGAGACCTTTTTGTCCAAGATTGAAAAGGTACCCGGTGAAGATGACTACATTGAGGTATCACCAGATGCGGTCACTCGCTCCGAATTCGAAAAGGCCTGCAAGGCATTCTTGGATGATGACCGCGCGCATAATGCGGAGGAAGCGGCTCGCCTGTTTTATGTGGCCTTGACCAGAACCGAGTCCACGTTGACTGTTACCGGCTCCGGTACTAATAACCGGTCGGGCAAGGCCAAGAAGGGCCCGTATGAGTACCTCGAAAGGCTAAAAGAATCTTTCCCCCAGTACGTGGGGGAGTGGACTGTGCCCGAAGAGCCGGTGGAAACGTCGGCTAATGCGGCAGAAAGCGGGCTCTTCCCCGCCCTTGAAGCCGATCCGGATTCCCTGGCTGGCGCGGATGCGGTGCTAGCGGCCATGGAGGACCTTCCTGAGTTAAGCCACGGCGAGACCTTCGAGTTGTGGGAACAGGATGCGGGCGCGCTCATTGAGGAATACAAGTCTCTGCAACAACCGGTAGTGGATGTGGAACTTCCCAGCGAGCTTACCGCCTCTGACATGGTGGCCTTGGGCAGTGATCCGCTACAGTTTGCGCGCCGGCAACGCCGCCCGGTGCCGTTTAAGCCCAATTCTTATGCCAAGCGGGGCACCGCCTTCCACGCATGGCTGGAAGAGCGCTTTGGCAGCCCCGCGCTGCTAGGAGAAGAGGAATTGCCGGGCATCGATGAGCCGGAGGACTTCGACCTGGAAGAACTCAAGGAATCCTTCCTGAACTCCGAATGGGCGGAGCGCCAGCCGGACTTTGTGGAGGCGCCGTTCGAAATCACCATCGGCAGCGCTGTGGTGCGCGGGCGAATGGATGCCGTCTTCCGCTTGGCAGATGGCGCGTGGATGGTGGTGGACTGGAAGACTGGCCGGCCACCGAAGGGGGCGGCTATGGAAGCGGCGAAGATCCAGTTGGCGGTCTATGCCGAAGCCTGGCGGCGCATCCACGGCGGCGATAAAATCCGCGCCGCTTTCCATTACGTTCACGATGGTTATACTTTTGAGCCAGATACTTTAGCCCAAGGTGAGGAGCTGCGTAGCCTGCTTGAATCGTCAGTAGCAGGCCACTAGGGCTAAGGTATGGGGACGGAATGCGGACGATGAATGGATAGTTGCGTCCCCGTATAACCGGCGGAATGAAAAATCGATCCAGAAAAGAAGGCTGGGCCAGTGGCCAGAAAACGTGCGAAGGTGTTCAAAGGGCGTATTAAACAGCGCTTTTTGCCCCAAGTCGAGTTGTCCTCGCAACCTGATCACGCGCTCCTTGATGTCATCACTGTGCCCAAGGATCAAAATGCCAGCCCGTGGCGCCAGTTGGCCAAACGCGCGCTGTGGGCATTTGGCATACTCATCTTCGTCACCGTCGTGGTGTACTTGGACGGCGAGGGCTATAGCGAGGACATGTCGCTTTTGGATTCCTCCTACTATGCCGCCGTCACGCTGACCACAGTGGGGTATGGCGATATCGTTCCCGTTACGGAGCAATCGCGGTTTATTAACCTCGTACTTATCACCCCGGCCCGCCTCGTCTTCCTTGTGCTGTTGGTTGGTGCGACGCTCTCCGTGCTGACGGACAAGGCCCGCCGCACCTTTGAAATCCAGAACTGGAGAAAACAATTGCGTAACCACACCGTCGTTATTGGCTATGGAACGAAGGGCGCCGGGGCAGTCGCCGCGCTCTTGGCAGATGACGTACCCACCTCCCAGATCGTGGTCATCGATAATAACCGCGCGTCGCTGGCGCATGCGGAGCACCACGGCCTGGTCACCATCTTTGGTTCGGGAACCAAGCAGGACGTGCTTAAGGTGGCCGGGGTGGAGCACGCGAGCTCCATAGTGGTCACCCCGTCCTCGGACGATACCGCGGTGCTGTGCTGCCTATCGGTGCGCGAGCTTGCCCCCAAGGCCAAGATTGTGGCCTCGGTGCGCGAGTCCGAAAACCGCCACCTTCTGCGCCAATCTGGTGCCGATTCCGTGGTGACGTCCGCAGAGACCGCCGGCCGCCTGCTGGGGCTTGCCACCGTGACCCCCACCGTGGTGGAAATGATGGAAGACCTGCTTTCTCCTAATGAGGGCTTTTCGGTATCTGAGCGCGCCGTGCGCGAGTTCGAGGTCGGGTCCAACCCGCGCCACCTGGCGGATATCGTGCTCGCGGTGCTGCGCAATAACGAACTCCACCGCGTCGATACTGCTGATGCCTCCGCACTGAAACCGGGCGACCGCCTGCTGTATATCAAGCACGATCTGGAACAACCCGTGGAAGTGCAAGATGATGACGAGGAGGATTAATTGTATTTGCCCGTAACGCACACGGGACTAGTGCCCGCCACCGCGAGTGGGGACGCGGCGTTGGTGGAGGAATTGCCGGAAGGTGTGGGAACTCCGGAGATGGTGGACATCGGCACGCTGCACGTTTTTGCCTGCCCGGAAGCAATTGCACGGGGGATAGGGCAGCTGCAACCTGCGACCTTTTTCGCCGATAATTCCCTTATCATGCAGGCGATTGCCTTGATCCGCAACAGGTTGGAGCAACGCTTCGATCCACGCACAGGCCAACCGTTGGACTATCCAACGCCGGGTATCGTTGGCCGCGATCCGCAGGATTCGCGCCGCATGGTATTCCCGCGCTTGGACCCCGCGGTCATTGGCCTTATTGAGCTCAAGGGCGAGGAGAAGATTTTGCTGGCGCGCAATCGCGGGCGCAATAACTTCTTTTCTTTGATTGCTGGATACGTGGAGCCGGGCGAGACCATTGAGGACGCCTTTGCCCGCGAAACCATGGAGGAAACTGGGCGGCGCATTGAGAATCTTCGTTACTGGGGATCCCAGCCGTGGCCGCCGAGTGGCTCGCTTATGCTGGGCTTTCACGCAGAGACATCGGATGTCCAGGCCACCTGCCATACTGATGGGGAACTGGAAGAAATTCGTTGGGTGACCCGCGCCGAGCTGCCTAAGCTTCCGCTGGCCACCGCGGGTTCTATCGCACACACGATGATTATGGAGTGGTATCACGGTGAGTAAGCCGGATTTGTCCCTGCTGGATGAGGATCAGCGCCGCGCGGCCACCGCCCCGCGCGGACCGGTGTGCATTTTGGCGGGCGCGGGCACCGGTAAGACCCGCACCATTACCTATCGCATCGCCAACATGGTGGATCAAGGGTTCGTAAACCCCCAGCGAGTTTTGGCCGTGACCTTTACCGCGCGTGCGGCGGGAGAAATGCGGGATCGCCTGCGCATGATGGGTGTTGCTGGCGTGCAGGCCCAAACCTTTCACGCGGCCGCGCGGCGGCAGCTGAAGTATTTCTGGCCGCAGGTCGCAGGCGATCTGCCATGGACGCTTTTGGATAATAAATTCCCGTTGGTAGCCCGCGCGGTGCGCTCGGTGGGGCTGGATAATTCCAAAGACATGATCCGTGACGTGCTGGCGGAAATCGAATGGGCGAAATCCGCACTGGTCAGCGCGGAGGACTATGAGAGCGTCATCGCGGAAACGGATCGCACCGCCCCGGCTGATGCCGCCAAGGTGGCCGAGGCCTTCCGGCGTTACGAAAAGGCCAAAGCCACGCCGGATATGATGCATCTGGACTTCGATGACCTGCTCATGCACATCGCGGGCGCCATCGAAAACGTCCCAGCCATTGCGGAGACCTTCCGCGAGCAATACCGCACCTTCGTCGTTGACGAGTACCAGGACGTCACGCCCCTGCAGCAGCGCGTGCTGAACGCCTGGCTGGGTGATCGCGATGATCTCACCGTGGTGGGCGATGCCAACCAGACCATCTATTCCTTCAATGGCGCATCTCCGGAGTACCTGCTGAATTTTTCGCGCAGCTATCCGGACGGGACCATCGTCAAGCTGCAGCGCGACTATCGTTCCACGCCGCAGGTAACGGATTTGGCGAACCGGGTCATCGGCAAGGCTACGGGGCGCGCGGCGGGCACCCGCTTGGAGCTGCAGGGCATGCGCGAGCCCGGGCCGGAGCCGACGTTCAAGGCCTACGAGTCCGAGGAAAATGAGGCGCAGGAGGTGGCTGGGCAGGTGCTGACACTGCTCAATCAGGGTGTGCCGGCTTCAGAAATTGCCATCTTGTACCGCATTAACGCCCAGTCGGAACAGTTCGAGCAGGCGCTTGCCGATGCCGGAGTGGTCTACCAAGTCCGCGGCGGTGAAGGTTTCTTCCGCCGCCCGGAGATTCTGGAGGCCATTCGCGTGCTCATCGCCGCCACGCGCCGCGATGATTTGCCGGAGGACCCCGTGGCGATTGCGCGGGCCGCCTTCGTGGAGCTTGGGCTCAGCGCCACCGAACCGCAGGGTGCGCAGGCCCGCGAGCGGTGGCAATCGCTGAACGCGCTGGTGGGCTTGATCGAAAAGATCGTGGAATCCACCCCGGGTATCGATCTCAATGGGGTGCTGGGTGAGCTGCGGCGCCGCTCCACCGATAAGCAAGCCCCCGCCATGGAGGGCGTGACCCTCGCTACGGTGCACGCGGCGAAGGGCTTGGAATGGGACGCCGTCTTCCTCGTCGGGCTGAGCGAAAAACTCATGCCCATCAACCACGCCATTAAGGCGGGCGATGAGCAGATTGAGGAAGAACGCCGCCTGTTTTATGTAGGCATTACCCGCGCCCGCGAGCACCTGGCCCTGTCGTGGGCATTGGCGAAGACCGCCGGTTCGCGAGCCTCCCGGGAACGCACCCGGTTCCTCGACGGCATCGCGCCCGGCGTGGAATCTTCTGCAGGGAGTGGCCGCTCCCGCCGCCCGAAACGCTGCCGCGTATGCAGCGGGGTTTTAGAGACCCCGGCGGAAAAGGTCATTGGCCGGCATGAAGACTGTGAGGGCAATGGCGATGACGAGGTCTTTTCCGCCCTGCGCTCGTGGCGCGCGCAGGTGGCCCGTGAGGAAAAGGTTCCGGCCTATGTCATCTTTACGGATGCCACGCTGCAAGCCATCTCGGAAGAGCTGCCGGCAGATGAGGCGGAGCTGCTGTCCATTTCCGGAATAGGGCCCAATAAGTTGGAGCGCTACGGCGAGCAAATCCTGGAGGTCATTCGCTCTGTGCGGCTGTAGCCAGGTTGACCTTGCCGCCGAAGCACACCGGGCATCGCGGATGGGCGATCGCCGTGCGTTGCTGGTGGCGGCCGTAGACGTCTACCTCCCATTGCTGCCCAGGCCGTGGGAAGGCCGTGGGCGCGCCTGGTGGTAAGGGGCGCTTGCTTAAGCGGCGAATCACCACCTGTGCTTGGGCCGCTACAGCATCGATGACTAGTTTTTCTGGCTGCCTGCGCACGCTGGTGAGCTGGGAGGCAATGGTGCTCCACTGTGGATCCGCATCCACGCGGAATAAGTGAATGCACAGTGGGCAGGGGCCTTGCCCTTTTACGCGCAGGGGCCCGATGATGCCGCGGTTATCCAGTAAAGAAATGGGCAGCCAGGTCGTCGGCGTGCCGGCAAGCGCATTGGCGCAATCGATGGGGCAGTGGAGCTGGTCGATGCCAAGGACCGTAAAAAGCCCATCGAGGTCGTGGATATAGGAAAAGATATTGTCCTCATCCAGGGGGATGCGCACCGTGTATCCATCTGCCGTCAAACGGGCGCGTAGCTCCACAGCGAGCGGGGACTCACCCAGCATGATGATGGTTTCAGGCTTCTTGGGATGCGGTGGCAGGGGCCAGAGGATGCCATAGGCTAGGGCATCATCGATAAGGCTGCTGGCGGCAGCGCGATCCAAGCCGGCCGCTTCCAACCGCGCCGCCAAGTCGGAAGAGTCGACCGGCTGATGGGCGGTGGCAAAAGCACGCGCTATACCCGGCGCATTGCCCGTTTCCGCCACCGCCACCCGGGTGGCATCCATCCCAAATTGCACCACGGAATCCTCGCGGCAAAATACGCCACACCCTGGCGCCAACGTCACAAGTTGAGTCGTGCCTTGTGAGGCAGTCATTGCTTCCCCCGAATCCCCTCGATCACCCCAAATACGGCTTAGCGCCGCATGTGGGTCCATTGCACCACAGGTACAATGGCCTGTCATGTCGAGCACGCAACCACCAGGAAGTAACCACCCTGAGGTCAAGGTTATCCGTTCTGCGCGGCGGCGAAAGTCGGTGCAGGCGCGCATGGTGGCCGGGGTATTGGAAGTGCGCATTCCTGCCTGGATGTCCGCCCGTGAGGAAAACGAGGCGGTACAGGACATGCTCGCGCGCTTAGAAAAGAAAACCGGTGGTGCGGCGAAGACCGATGCGGCGCTCCTTCAGCGCGCCGAACAGCTCAACGCACAGTACCTGGAAGGGCGAGCCTGGATTGGGTCCATCCGGTGGGTGAGCAATCAAAATACGCGGTGGGGTAGTTGTACTACCTCCACCGCGGATATCCGGCTGAGCAACCGGCTACAGCAGGTGCCGGATTATGTGTTGGATTCGGTCATCATCCATGAGCTGGCCCATACCTTCATCCCGCGCCATGGGCGCGAATTCTGGCAGTGGGCCGATAGGGCACCCCACGCCGAGCGGGCCAAGGGCTACCTCGAGGCCTACCAGCGCTGGGGCGGTTAACGCGAGCTACTTATCCTCGCTGCCGTTGTCCTTATGGGTGCTCTCGTCGCTGTCGGCACCGTCGTCGCTGCCCTTGGAATCCTGGTCCTCTGCAGAATCCTTGTCCTCTTCGAATTTGTTTTCGGAGTCCTCGCCGTTTTTGAGCATCTCTTCGAGCTTGGCAAATTCTTCCTCGAAACCCTCATCCGGCTCGTCATCCAAGAGGGAATCGATGAAGGCAGCCGGGTTATCGAGGTGCTCTGCGGTGGGCAGGAAGTCTGGGTGGTCCCAGGCCTTATCGCGCTTCTCTGCACCCACGGCAACGGTGGCGCGGCGCCACAGCTCGGCGGCCTCGGTCACCTTGGGGGCGTTGAGCTCGATGCCCACGACCTTGCTGAAAGCCTGCTCGGCAGACCCGCCGGTGCTGCGGCGGTGCGCCCAGGCTTCAGTGAGCTTGGAGGTAGAGGGGATGCGATCGCCCAAGGCCTCGCTTACGACGTGCTCGGCCCAGCCCTCAACCAAGGCCAGCAGGGTTTCTAGCCTTGATGCGGCAGCGGTGTTCTTGGAGGTAATGCGCGGGGAGAGGTCCATTCCCTGCAGCTTGCTCATTGCCTCTTGAATGGCCTGCGGATCGCCGGATTCTAGGTTGAGCTCGCGGGCAAGCTCTTCAATGTGGGAGGTATCAATGACCAAACCGATGGCGTATTCCTCCACGGAGGAGACGATGCGCTCTACCAACCACGGCACGTGCTTGAACAAGCGCTGGCGGGCGGCCTCGCGCGCGGCAATGTACACCAGTACTTCTTGGCCAGGAACGTTGAGCTCGCGCGCGACTTTCTGAATGGTATGCGGCAAAAGCGCCACCGTATTGGCCGGGGCGATGGGCAGGCCAAAGTCGGAGCCGGTTAGTGCCTGGCTGGCCAGATCGCCCAAGGCGTGGCCTAGCTGCATACCGAAATTCATGCTGGACATTTGGCCCATCATCTTAGTCATTGGACCCATCATTTCGCGGGCCTCTTCCGGCATGGACTCCAGCTGGGCATCGTTCATGTGCTGGGCCACCGGGGTGACCATGCGCTCCCAAGCGGGCATGGTTTCTTCCAACCACTGCTTGGAATCCCATGCCTGCGTGGCACCGGAAGCGGTGGGGAGAATGGAGGCATCGTCAAGCCACAGCTCCGCCAAGCGCACCGATTCCTCTACTGCCTTGGAATCTTCCGCGCTGATGCTCTTTGACTTGGGGATCTGCTGAAGGGCGATGCGCTTGGCCATGTCGTAATTGACCGGCCCGGAGTTCTGGGGCGAGTTCATGGACGAGCCCATGCCGGATAGCATCTGACCGAACTGGTTCAGCATGTCTCCGAGGCCGCCACCATTACCGCCGCCGAATGCGCCGAACGGGTTCTGGTCACGATGGCCGTCATTATCGTCGTCATCGTTATTTGGGAAAGAAAAACCGAATCCGTTGCTCATGCGCTCCAATCTACCGGCACCGTGCGGAAAGTTTCCATGATCACAGCAACGCTGACAGCGAACAGTACGCCAAAGGTTGTAGGCTATTGCTTCGTGAATTCTCCTGCTAGCCGTCGCGTCCGCACCATCGCCTGGGGTGCCATCCCCGTTGTGCTTACCGGTGCGTTGGTATCGCTTGACCATATCCCGGGCACCGATGTCTCGCTGACCGTTCCTTATGCCGCCGAAGGCCCTGGCCCTACCGTGGATACGCTGGGCGAGGTTGATGGCACCCAAGTTGTTGATGTGCAGGCGCCGAAGACCTATGAGCCCAGTGGTCACCTCAATATGACCACTGTGTCCGTGCGCACCAATATGACCTTGGCGCAGGCGCTGGGGCGCTGGGCGCTTACCGATGACACTTTGGTGCCCATCGATACCGTCATTCCGCAGAATATGACCGATGAAGAGGTCCAAGAATCCAATAAGCAGGCCTTTACCCAATCTGAATCCGCAGCCACCATTGCGGCGATGGACTATTTGCACCTGCCGGTCAAAATCACCGTGGCCGAGGTCATCGAGGACGGCGCCGCCGCGGAACACCTTAAAAAGGACGATGTCATCACCGCCGTCGATGGCACCGAGGTCACCGAGCCGAGCGAGGTCCAAGACATCATCAAGGACAAAAGCCCTGGCGATAAGGTAAAAATCAGCGTCACTCGTGGGGACAAAGACCTCAGCGAAGAGATTGAATTGGGCGAAAACCCGCACGATAAGGGCAAGGCGCTGCTGGGAGTAGCCATGCTATCGCAGCCCAAGGACGATATTTCGGTGAACTATAACCTGCAGGATATCGGCGGGCCGTCAGCGGGCATGATGTTTACCCTGGCGGTCATCGATAAGCTCAGCGATGAAGACTTAACCGGCGGTACCTTCGTGGCCGGCACCGGTACCATTCAGGCCGATAGCAAGGTTGGGCCAATTGGTGGCATCGAGCATAAAATCGCCGCCGCGCACGAGGCAGGCGCCGAGCTCTTCTTGGCGCCTAAGGACAACTGTTCAGCGGCGGCCGGCAGCGACCACGGCGATATGACCATTGCGCAGGTAGAAAACCTCGACGATGCCGTGGCGGCTATGAAGGACTTTGCAGCGGGCAAAGACGTCAAGGAATGCAGCTAATAAAAGCTAATAAGGCCGAGGCCTAGTCCTTTACTAGGCCCAATTCCTTGATCTTTTCCTCCGGGTCCACTTGGTCAGAAGAAATCATCTGTTGCATGACCAAGCCTTCCTTATTATCCACCACGGTGATAACCGCGGTGGTGCCCAACGTAGACCAGCCGACGACGCGATCGCCATCGTCCTCGATGGCATGGGAGCTGCGCAACTCCGTAAGGACTTGGGTGGTCTGGGAGGCCTTGGAGTGGGACTTAAAGAATTGGAATTGCCCCACCTTAGGGCCGGAGCAATTGTAGGAAGAATCCCCGCCGGTGGAATCGCAGCGCTCAAACTGGGCGAATAGGTCCTTGGGTGCCAGCGACTTATAAACGTCATAGACCTTGGCCACCGACTTATCCAGCTCACTGCTAGCGCTCGGCTCGCGGGTGGTGCTTTCTTCGGAAGCCTCGTCCTCATCCTTGGCTGCTGATTCTGACTCCGTAGAGGATTCGGTGCTCGATGCCGCGGACTCCTCGTCGTTCTCAGAGGCTGTGGTGGTGGCCGCAGAGGTGGTCTCTACGGGGGCATCGTCAGGCGCATCGGCACCGGAGGAACAACTTGCCGCAGCCACGCTGAGCCCTAGTAGCGCCGCCGCGGTAGCGGTACGGGCAGAAGAACGGCGGGAGAAGGAAAGGCGTCGCACTGTATAGAACTCCTTGGTTGCGGGCTTAATTGCCACTTAGTCTAGTTCATCCGGATCCTGGTTGAGGCCATAGCGCAAAGCGGCGATCACGCCAGGGGCCACCTGCGGGCCGCCGCGGAGCTGAATATCGTCCTCAGCAAAGGGACCTGCTGCCTCTAGCTCTTCTTCGGTGGGCCGCAGCTGCAGCAAGGTGGTCTCAATTCCTTCCTCGCGCAGGGCACCCGAATACAGGCGCGCCGGGCGAGGGGAGGGGTCCTCGCTGGAGGTATCCCGGAATTTGATCTCCTGGGCCAAGATGGCGCCTGCGACCTCGCGCGGCCAGGCCAAGCGGGAGACGTAATCAGCCAATTCCTCGGAGCCTGGCTCGATGTTTTCCGGGACGTTGTCTTGCACGATAAGGGTCAGCGGGGACGCGGTTTCCTCATCCATGGCCGCTAGCTGGTCCGCCACTAGGTGGGTGGGAACAAGCGCGAAGATGGTGGGGCGGGCGTCCCAACCTTCAGCGTGGACGAAATCCACGGCCTCCGTCATAGCGCGGTTTAAAGCTGGCTGTGATAATTCGGGGGAACTCATAGGCATCCTTATTCGTTATCTGGGTATTGATTCCTTAAACTGGGAAAAGTCTACATGTTTAATATTCGCACTATTTGATTGGAGCTGGCGTTGTCCCTAGGGTCATCCACACCAGCCGCCCCATTGAAGCGGCCTCCTAAGGTCGCGGCAATTATTGCGGCCATCATTGCCGTCCTCTTATTCTTCGGCCCCATGCTCGTGGGCATGTACACGGATTGGAGGTGGTTTGGCTCCATTGATTACCGCAGCGTATTTACCACTGCGATTATTGCGCGCATAGTCCTCTTTATCATCTTCGGACTCGTTGCAGCCGCAGTGGTGTGGGCAGCCGGGTTCTTTGCCTGGCGCGGACGCCCCGATTCCCTGGATGTGGGGGATCTGAATTCGCCGGTCTATCAGTACCGCCAGTCCATTGAGAAATCCATGGGCGTGCTTTTCGAGGTCATCCCGGCCATCGTGGGTATAATCGCAGGCTTTATTGGCCAATCCCACTGGCGCGATGTGATGCTATTCCTCAACGGCCAGGACTTTGGCGTACAGGACCCCCAATTCCACCACGACTTGGGCTTTTATGCCTTTAGCCTGCCCGTGCTGCAGATGGTGGTTAACACCCTGTCCATCCTGCTCGTGCTCGCCTTCCTCATTGCCCTATTCGGCCACTACATCTTGGGCGGAATCCGCATTGGCAATAAGGCCGCGGGCGTGCGCGGTTCCATCTCCCGCGCGGCGCGCCTGCAGCTTGCCATTACGGCCGGGCTGTGGATGGTGGCCCAGGTCGCCGGCTACTGGCTGGAGCGCTACGGGCTGCTGTATTCGGAGCACGACCTGTTTACCGGTGGTTCCTACACGGATATCCACGCCTACCTGCCCGCCAAGATCATTTTGATGATCATCGGCGTCTTCGTCGCTATTGCGCTCTTTATGGCCATCGTCATCAAGGACCTGCGCATCCCTGGCCTCGCCGTCGTGCTCATGCTCGCGTCCTCCCTGATCATCGGTCAGGCATGGCCGCTGCTGATGGAGCGCTTCTCGGTGCAGCCAAACCGCCAGGCCAAGGAAAACGAGTCCATCGCCCGCAACATTGAGGCTACGCGGTATGCCTATGGGCTTACAGATGACCACGTGACCTACAAGGAAAACTGGGGCGGCGATAACGTATCGGATGACAAGGTTGCCTCCGATAACGCCACCATCAATAACCTGCGCCTGCTGGATCCAGAGATTTTGTCGCCGACGTTTACCCAGATGCAGCAGCTGAAGAACTTCTACGGTTTCCCAGAAACGCTGTCCATGGATCGCTACGAAATCGATGGCAAGATGCGCGACTTCGTCGTTGCGGCGCGCGAGTTGGACCCGAATGAGCTGCGCGAAAACCAGTCCGACTGGATCAACCGCCACACTGTGTATACCCACGGCAATGGTTTCGTGGCCGCGCAGGCCAATACCGTCGACGAGGTTGCCCGCGATGCCGGTTCCGCCCGCGGTGGTTATCCCATCTTCACCGTCTCTGACCTACAGACCCAGGCCGGCGAGTCCGAGGGTGAGGGCGAGACCCAAGATGCCGAGAAGTCCTTGGGCATCAAGGTAGACCAGCCACGCATTTACTACGGCCCGGTCATCGCTAGTGCCGCAGATAACTTGGACTACGCCATTACCGGTACCACCGGCGAGAACCCAGTGGAGTACGACACCGATAGCACCAACTACACCTATGACGGTGAGGGCGGCGTTGAGATTGGCAATCTCTTTGACCGCACCATGTATGCCGCCAAGTACCGCGAGCTGAACTTCCTGCTTTCGGACCGCGTGGGCAGCGAATCCAAGCTGCTTTATGACCGCGACCCCCGCGAGCGCGTGGAGAAGGTTGCCCCATGGCTGACCACCGATTCCGCTACCTACCCGGCCGTTATTGATGGTCATCTGAAGTGGATCGTCGATGGTTACACCACCCTGGACTCCCTGCCGTACTCGCAGCGCGCTTCGCTTTCCGATGCCACCCAGGACGCCCTCAACCCCGATGGCACAACCCAGCGCTTGGTCAATGACCGGGTGGGCTATATCCGCAACTCCGTGAAGGCGACCGTGGATGCCTATGACGGCAGCGTGGACCTCTACGAGTTCGACAAGGAAGACCCCGTTCTCAAGGCCTGGGAAGGTGTCTTCCCGGATGTGGTGAAGCCGGAATCCGAGATCTCCGATGAGCTGCGCGAGCACTTCCGCTACCCAGAGGACATGTTCAAGGTGCAGCGTGACCTCTTGGCCCGCTACCACGTTGATGACCCGAACGTCTTCTTCAATAACGACGCCTTCTGGTCCGTACCGAATGACCCGACCGCAGAGGAATCCCGTGACCTGAACCAGCCGCCGTACTACGTGATGGCTGCCGATCCGGAAACCGGCGACCCGAGCTTCCAGCTGACCACCTCGTACCGTGGTCTGAACCGTGAGTTCCTGTCCGCACACATGGCGGTATCTTCCGATCCGGATACCTACGGCGATATCACCGTGCGCGTGCTGCCAACCAATACGCAGACCCAGGGTCCGAAGCAGGCACAGGACGCCATGATGTCTTCTGACCAGGTTGCCCGCGACCGCACCCTGTGGGAAGGCACCAACGATCTGCACAACGGTAACCTGCTGGCCTTGCCGGTCGGCGGCGGCGAGATCCTCTACCTCGAGCCGATTTACTCGCAGCGCAAGGATCAGGCATCCGCCTTCCCGAAGCTGCTGCGTGTGCTCGTGTCCTACAAGGGCCGCGTGGGCTACGCACCGACTATCGGTGATGCCCTTGAGCAGGTGGGAATCGACGCCAAGTCCGCCCAGGACATCGAAGAGATCGAGGGCGACTCCGGCGACGACGATGCCGATAAGGACAGCTCTTCTGCGGACAAGAAGGACGAGAAGAAGGAATCTACTGAGGAATCCGCTCCGGCTTCGGCCCCTCGTTCCTCCGATGAAGCAGGCGCTATCGAGGACATCAACAAGGCCCTGAAGGGCCTGGAGGATGCCCGCAATGGCTCCTTTGAAGAGTACGGCCGCGCCCTAGATGAGTTGGATAAGGCCGTCGAGTCCTACCAGAAGTCCGAAGGCTAAAACCTCCAACTTCTTACACTCGAAACTCAGGAAATAAGGCACCTACCCAGGGGATTTGGGTAGGTGCCTTCCTGTCTGTATAGTTACAGAAGTCGCCGGGACAGAGCGAATACATTAAGTATTAATGAACTGTTCAAGCGCAGATGATGGAAGTCATCTCGACGCGGGGTGGAGCAGCTCGGTAGCTCGCTGGGCTCATAACCCAGAGGTCGTAGGTTCGAATCCTGCCCCCGCTACCAACTTCCAGGCCTTGACCAGATTAAGTTCTGGTCAGGGCTTTTATTTATGCCTTGTGGAGCTGAATGCGGCCTAGACGACAGGGTTAAACGAGAAAACGTGTTGTTTTGTGTTGTGTCATCGGCTGGGCACCTTTTGTCATTTCATGGGTCCTTTTCTGATTCCTATGAAGTGTGAGTATTCGGTTGGGAAACCGTTGCCAAAGAAGGCTGGTGGACCGAGGGCGGGTCTGCAGATTCCTCAGAAGCTACCGAAACTACATCAGCCGTTTTGGCGGGCTACAGGTACATGTGGGACCGATGCATATGATTTGGATCTCGCGACTGGATTTGGGAATTAAAATGAGAGTAAAAGTGCGGTAACTTCCTACCAGAAACTCCCAAATTGTAATGTTGCAGTCTCCAGTAGTGATAGATCGCACTTATATTGAAAATAAATTATTTATTCTGGAGTTTCGTGAGAAGCGCGAGTGAAAATACTAATGGATTGAGATAAAAGTATGAAAGTATGCATCCACTGGGCGGGTTCGCTATAGTTATAGCCGTAAACATGTTCGCCGATGGGTGCTATTTATAAATTGTGTATATCGATGCCAATGACACTCTTAATACGAGCAGTTATCTATCGGACGGCTAGAAAAGTAACTCATTTTTTGATTGAAAGGGAACGCAAATATGCGCCTTGTGAGCAAATACATTGCTGCAGCTTGCGGAGCAGTCATGCTCGCTACAGGTCTTTCCGGTGTCGCGTCAGCCGCACCGACCGGTAATCTCGTTACGCTCGGAGACTCCTACTCCGCCAACCCTGACCAAGTCCGAAATACCTTCCGCGGGGTTCCTGGCGCAACCGATAATTACCCCCAGCGCGAGGGGTGCCTTCAGGCGCCTAATAACTGGCCGCGGAAGCTAGCCGCAAAGACGAATCGACCACTGGCTGATTGGTCCTGCACCGCTCAGACGTCCAATACCATGAATCAACGCTTGGACCGGGCTATTGCCAATGGCGACATCCGCAATGACTCCACCGTCGTCATCGCTGTAGGAATGAATGACTACGGTCCGTATAACTTCGATGTGTTGAAGAGGTCTCCGGATGTCCCGAAAAACGTCCACGATAACTATGTGAACCGTCTGCGGGAAGCTGGCGATAAGATTCACCGCGCAGCACCGGGAGCAAAGATCGTTGTATCGGGCGCACTACCTACCGTGGATCGTGAACACGCAACGCTCTGCGCGGTCAATGTGATCCCGAACCGCCCGGGCGGTATTTACGTCCCAATCCTGCGGGATGTCGAAAATTGGAACCGTGATAACCAAATTGAGGCAGCTAATTCAATTGGGGCAACCTACGTTGACATGATTGATGGCGCTCGCGGCCATGATACGTGTGCTCCAGATGCCGAGCGTTGGGTCGCCGGCTTGATTGATACCACGACGCCGAACTACAACATGAGTATTCATCCGTCGGATGCAGGCTCCGAGTACATTGCTAACACTCTTTTGGCTCACGTATAAGTATTCGAAGCTCCTTTAATTGGAGGCAGTGGTTTCCAACTCAGCTTTTGTCTCCAATTTTTAGACCTTCACCAGTGGAAAGCACGGGTGAAGGTCTTTTTATATTTTCGATCTAAGCCCGCCGCGAATTGTAGGCGTGCATGGGGGTGCGGCGTAGCTAGATATTAGCGCCAGAGGGGACAACGAGTGGGCCTCCTGTAACCGGATCTTCAATAACTAAGGCGTTTAAGTTGAATGCGGTGAGAAGTAATTGAGGAGAAATGATCTCCTTGGGGGGCCCAGTTATAAGAATCTTACCTTGGTTCATTGCAATCAAATGGTCGCTATATCGAATAGCCAAGTTGAGGTCATGCAAAACCATAACGATGCTGCGCCCCAGCTTAGTTCGCAGCGAACGAATGAGCTCGAGAATTTCGATGGACGTCGCCAAATCTAAGTATGTTGTGGGCTCGTCGAGGAACATAATCTCTGTGTCTTGAGCTAGAACCATGGAAATCCACACTCGTTGGCGTTGGCCACCGGAAAGCTCATTAATGGAGCGTTCAGCAAATTGCAGGGAGCCGGTTTGTGTGAGCGCGGAATAAACCTCCTGCTCATCCGATGCTGACCATTGGCGCAGCCATGATTGATGTGGATGGCGCCCGCGAGCGACAAGATCGGATACAAGTAAACCCTCTGGCGCAATGGGAGCCTGTGGCAGCACACTAATTTTTGTGGCCACATCCTTTCGGCGAAGCTCAGTGATATCGCGCTCACCTAACATTACGGTGCCACTTTCTATGGGTAACAGCCTTGCGAGGCTGCGTAAGAGGGTTGATTTTCCGCACCCGTTGGGACCAACAATCGTAGTAACTTTGCCTTTGGGGAGCTCTACATCAATATTTTCAAGGATCGGAGTGTTGCGCGCGTATCCTACAGTGAGGTTTGATGCCGTAATTGCTGTGCGCGAAGTGATTAATGGGTCAGACATTAAACTGATTGGACCTTCCGATTTTGCTGGACGAGTAAATAGAGTAAAAACAGGCCCCCAATTATCGAAGTAACGATTCCAACAGGAAGCTCGATCCCCAACAGAGCATGAATGACGACGTCTGCGCCGAGTAAAAGAATCGCTCCAGTAAAGGCGGAGGCTAGCAGCGGTGGTGTTGCGGTACGGCAGATACGAAGTGCTAATTGGGGAGCGACAAAGGCTACAAAGCCAATGGGGCTTGCTGCGGAGACCGCAACGGCAGTTAATGCTACGGCGAGTATAAGTACGGAGAATTGCACCGCATTGACACGAGAACCGAGTGCCTGTGCCATGTCTGTGCCGAGCGCCGTGGGCAGTAGTTGGTAACTAACCCATCCGAGCAATGGCGCAGACATTATTATTGCAATGGCTACTGGAAAAGTAGTCGTCCAATTTGCTCGTTCTAGTGAGCCAGTCAGCCAAAATTGAGCGACGGAGGCATCGTGCAATTGGGCACGAATCATGGCGAAGCTGATGTAACCAGACAACAGCGAGGTAATGATTATGCCCGAGAGCACGAGCCTGAATGGGTTTGCGTCTCCTTTCCAGGAAAGAATCCACACGACGACGCTTGTACTGACTGCTCCGATAAAAGCGGCCAATGGGACTCCGATGCCGGCCAACCAGCCTATGATGCCGGTACCCGAGCCGAAGACGATAACCGTAACCGCCATTGCTGAGGCGCCGGCGGGTATGCCTAAAATGTCAGGACTGGCGAGCGGATTTCTGGTTACCGATTGTGTTAAAGCTCCAGCGAGACCAAGAGCACAACCTACTGTAAGCGCAGTGAGAGCACGCGGCATTCGCCATTCGAAGACTACTAGTTTCTCCAGTCGAGTGCCTTGGCCGCTGACAATAACTTTCAGTATTCGGCCGAAAGAGATCGGATAATCTCCCAGCATGATAGAAAAAGGCACAAGAAGTAGAGCCAGTATAGCCAGAATGAAAGTGGTAGATAATTGCCACGGGCGCCAAACAACTGAGAGTTCTAATAGTTTTGTGCCAATGCGGAAGGCAGGGCGGCCGGGGACGGAATTGCGGTCACTACTCATAGCGCTACCCCCTTCCGGTGGAAGACGAGCACGAAGAATAAAGGGGCGCCGATAAAAGCGACGACGATTCCTACCGGTAACTCGCCTGGACGTGCGATGATTCGGCCAATGACATCAGCAAGTACCATCAACGTGGCACCTAATAGGGCGGAATACGGCAAAATCCACCGATAGTCAGGACCTGTGATGGCACGAACCAAATGCGGCACTATCAAGCCAATGAACCCAACTGGTCCTGCCATAGCGGTCGCAGCCCCCGCAAGCAAAGAGATTAGGACCATACCGAAGAGGCGAGCCCGATCGGTTCGAACACCGAGACATTGAGCTACATCGTCTCCTAGGTTAAGTAAGTTTAGAGCTGGGGCTGAAGCAAAGGCTAAGACGATGCCCAAGACTGCGAATGGAAGTACTCCCCAAAAGACATCTAGACCTCGACCCGCTACCGAACCTACGGTCCAAAAACGCATACGGTCCAGGTTGGCTTCTTCTGCCAGAATGAGGCCTGTAGTGATCGAATTCAACACGGCAGACAAGGCTGCGCCACTAAGTGTAAGAGTGAGCGGACTAGCATTGCCTCCATTGATGCGTCCCAGGCCGAAGACAATGATGGTTGCACTTACCGCGCCCAAGAAGGCAGCCACAGTTGTTGCAAACATACTGATCGATCCAAAGACTGCGAAAGTGGAAACTACTGCTAAGGCGGCACCAGCGTTGACCCCAAGAATGCCTGGATCGGCGAGCGGGTTTCGGGTGTGGCCTTGAATTAAAGCGCCAGCTACTCCGAGAGAAGCGCCCACTACGATTGCGATCAAGGTCCTCGGCACACGGAGCTCGAAGAGTACGCGCTGTTCAAAGTTTAGAGCAGTTGCACGGTGCGAAGGAACTTCTCTGAGAGCAGATATGACATCGGTTAGCGGAATACTTCTAGCTCCGACAGCGATACTCAAACAAACTCCGAGGACGAGCAGCACCAAACACAGTATGAGTCCCGCAACGCGTCGCGAATAGGTGCGGCTTCGAGGTAGTTGGGTGCCGTTAATGCTGAAACTGGAATGAATATCCATAGTGGTCAGTAGGAAAATCCTGTTCTGTGCGGTGAGACCTGTGTTGTTTAGAACCGGACCGGCTTGTCTAGGAGTCAGGTCCATAAAACGAAGAGGCGATAGTTTCAGGCGATTGGCTTGCTGTTGAAGTCCTCCCGTTTCTTCAAAGAAAACACTTGTTCCCATTTGTGTCCCACGCTGAGCTAGCGACTGAATTTTCGCAGTTGAACGTCATTGACAACTTGCGAAGTGTTAGGTGAGACACAAATATATGTGCCGCAAGTTAGGTTAGTCAACCCTAATGTTATTGACATATTGAATGCTGGGCATTTTAGGAATGGAGAAGTGGTCATAGAAGAGCTTTTTGCCCTTGGATTGCAGATGGGAAAGAAGTTCAATCTCTACGGGGATGGTTTTCCGTCTAGACAAGGCTGGTTAATGGAATTTTGTACCGATTTGCAGCGGAGCACTATTGCAATGTGGTGTAGGTAAAGCTAACCTAACCTAAAAGTTGCCTGTGGGTCTTTGGGAAATCCAGTGGAAGACGTTGAGGACAACTTCAGGAAACCGACTTTAAGGAAAAAGGATGTCAGTAAAGAGGAGAGCGCGGTCAACTATCGCAGCCGCAATCTGTGCCGGATTGGTTTTGTCAGGATGCTCGTCGAACGATTCAACCGATGAAGCGGCAACTTCCAAAGTTGCAGAAGACGTGACCATTGAGCATGCACGGGGTACGGATACGTATCCGGCCAATCCACAAAATGTGGTTGCCGTGGGGCCGGCTGTTGATAACCTGCTGGAACTTGGAATTAAACCAGCAGCCGTCGTGCAGAATGCAAAAGATAAGAACTCACCCTGGCGCGAGGGGAAGCTCGATGGTGTCAAGGTGATCGATCAGGCAGATTTCAAAACTCTGCCACAAGAACAAATTGCGGCAATCGAACCTGACTTCATCGTTGGTGACTATTGGACAATATCTGAAGATAATTACAAAGAATTGTCAGCCATCGCACCGACCCTCGGCGGCATCTCCAATAAAGGGGAGGGGATTGGCTGGGAGGCACAGCTAGAAGCTTTGGGCAAGATATTCAATAAGGAGTCCGAAGCGAAGAAAGCCATTGATGAGGATCAGAAGCGTTTCGCTGATGTGAAGGAAAAACTGCCAAACCTCTCTGGTAAAACCGGCATTGTTTCTCAATTCGCCCAGGGATCCTTTGGTGCCGTTGCAGACCCTGAGGATCCGGGTGCATCCTTCATCTACGACCTGGGTATGAAGTTTCCGGATAAGCTGACTGACGGATCGGTCCCAGTTGATAAAGGCCGCGTCACGCTTTCTCCGGAAAACGTATCTTACCTGGCCGCTGATTTTATGGTCATTTATAACCGCACCGGCTCAATCGAAGAAGTTGAAAATACTCCGGGATACAAAGATTTGCCGCAGGTAAAATCCGGTGCGACTCTCGCTGGTGATGAGGCGGTCGTCGCTGGACTCAACACCCCAACGAGCCTGAGCCGAGCTTGGGTCCTGGACAAGACGATGCCGACGCTGGAAAAGGTTGGAAAGTAGTCAAGGTTTGCTCAACTCCGACGCCTGCTAGATGGGGCTCAGATCGTTGCAGCAGGTAGTCGTCAACGCCTTTCGATTTATCGGAAGGCGTTCTCTCTAAAAGACTGTATCCAAGGCAGTGGTGCGTCCGTTCTTGCCTTTCCGGCAACGAAAACCGACGTCAGGCTTTCCGCATATTCACCCATCGGCGCAGCACGATGGCCGCGTTAAAAGGTCTCTAGGTGAGCTGGAAATGCTTGGTGTTGGGAAAGGTGTTCAAAGCGTTAGTAACAACTTAATAAGAAAATTTAGGCCATCGAACAAAGTGAATTAAAAGCCATCAAAACCGAGAGGGGAATGGTCTCAAAATGCCAAGGAACAGCCGGAGCAGGGAAATTTATCCAATTTCTTACCGGGAATTATACGTGGAAGATATCGAAGATATATCGCCATCCATGCGGCGAATTACGTTCAGCGGGGAACAGCTCCAGGAGCATGAACGCGATGGCATTTCCGTTCCTTCATTGTTAAGCCATGGTTTTGATGACGACGTTCGGCTCATCTTCCCAGATCCGGAAACTGGAGAGCGGCCGCACCCAATCGCCCAAAACGATGGCAACCTCCTGTGGCCAGAAACTGTTAAAAATCTCTTCCGCACATACACGGTTCGCTACTTTGACGCTGTTAACGGGCGGTTAGCAATTGATTTCGCTCGCCATGGCGTGGGCTTGGCTGAAAACTGGTCACAGAATGTCCGGATCGGTGACGCTATTTTTGTGGCAGGTCCAAAGTCGTGTGCGCAGTTACCCACGCATACCGATTGGCTTTTCTTGGCGGGAGACGAGACCGCGCTCCCAGCCATCGGCCGCTGCCTGGAATCACTTCCGACAGGGCATGATGTGGTTGCGGTGATAGAGGTTCCGACGAGCGCTGATATTCAAGACTTAGACATTCCAGATTCAGTTCACGTCCACTGGGCGATACGTGACCAGGGCTACGACTTCATAGCAAAGACTAGTGCGCTTTTTGAAGAGACTGCTGATTCACGATTGCCTAGTGGTGAAGCATACGTATGGGCGGCGGGGGAGGCGTCCCGGCTGAAAACACTGCGGCGTTTGTTCAAAGCTTCCGGAATTGCCCCTGAGCATCAGGAAATTACAGGCTACTGGCGGCGTACTAGCCGGAAAGACGGCAAAGAAAGTGCGACGAACAGTAGTAATAGTGTTTTGCACAATATCCATGATTTGGGTGAGTTGAATTCAGCCTTTGCGCTTCGCACTGCCGTACGTTTAGGGCTCTTTCAAGAGATCGATGCGGGTGCCAAAACAGTTCCTGCCCTTGCTGCTGCGACAGAACTTCACGAGGAGGCGTTGCGGAGGTTTATCCGCTACCTAGCTGCTCTTGAACTCGTCGAAGTCAGCGAGTCCACCTTCACCTTGACCGCAATGGGACTGGAACTGGCGGACCCGGATTCAAAGGTGGTGCGTTGGCTAAGCGGGCCTGCGCATCTTGAGGCGATGGCACTGATGCGCCTTGAACACAGCCTTCGTACCGGTGAGGCGGCTCCGCAAGGCGAGAGGGGATTGCCGTGGTCAGAATATCTTGGCCAGGACCCGCAACTGGCAGCCGAACGCTTTGAGCAAAAGAATGTGAGCGCTGGGTGGACTGCTCCTTCCGCGGCAAAGGAACTGCAGCATTATCTCGATGAAAGGGCTCGCGTCCTTATCGTTGGGCAGGGCAGTGCAGTATATGCAGATGAAATTCTCCGGCGATGTGAGCATGCTCAGAGCAGGGTTATCACCGATGCTTCCTCGGAAGCAGTGCTACGGGAAATCGCAGGAGCTTCTCGTGAACGGTGCGAAACGAGTGGCGATGGAACTGGCTTTAATCCCACTGATGCGGACTATGCGTGGGCAACTGATGTAGTCTTCATTGATCCCTGGAGTGTCTTTGGCAACGCAGAGGTGACTGCCCAATTAGACCGCGCCGCTCACGGAGATGCGTTCCATCGGGCTTATATCCTTTCCGAGGTTCTGGAGGAAACCGGGGGCGATGAGCATTCCTATGAAGAGGACTTGGTGAGGCTTTCCATGTTCGGCACGAAGGTGCCGACACAAGAAGATGTCAGCGCTGTTGTCGCTGATAGCGGCGCTCTAATTTCTTCTGCCACGGCTGTTGGCTGGGGTAAACACCTTTTCGTCCTGGAGGCAGAACCGAATTCCTAAAGAGGAGCCTCGGTGGGACAAACGCCTCGAGCTTCACCATTTATTTCCGGACTACGGTTCCACGCGGGAGCCGGGTGGCCGTTACAGCCATAAGTGTGGTGAACACGGTGAAGTAGGCGAAGGTCGTCCAGCCGACCCCGTGGGTAAGGGTCATCAGCACCGTGCAGACTGACACACCGAGTGCGCTGCCAAGTTGGGTCGCTATGCGGCCTGCAGCGCTGGCATGGACGACTTCATCTTTGGTTAAGCCGTGGTAGGTCGCGGACATCGTGAGCACCGTAAGGGCTCCGATGCCGCCGCCGCGCACGAATAGCCCGCAGCCTTGAAGGATGAGCCAGCCTGCCGCCTGGCCGGTGGGAAAAGCGAAAGGTAGCGTTCCGATAATAGTGGCGACAATGCACACGTAGACAGTCTTCCGCGTACCCCATCGGGCGATGAATTTTTTCGATGCCGAGCGGCTGAAATAGGCGCCCACGCTTTGTAGGGCCAGCAGAAGTCCCGCATGCAGTGCGGTGTAGGCGTAGTTGCTCTGGTAGTGCAACGGAATGAGAAACAGTCCGCCATAAAACACGGTGCTTGCAATGGCCAGTGTTGCCCACGCTGAGGAAAAGGAAGCGTGGGTAAATAAGCGGACATCGATAAGCGGCGAAGGCGCCCGGAGCGCATGTAGCACAAAATATCCAATCAGCCCCGCGCTGGCGATGAGGAGAATTCCGCTTGCCCAGGAGCTCATGTGCCCGATGGTGGTAAAGCCATAGACCGCCGTGAGCAAACCGGGGGCGAGCAAGAGGTATCCCGTGCGGTCAAGCTGGGCTGTAGGGTCTGCTGGGGTTCGTTCTAGATAGTGCACGGCAAGGGCAATCGCGGTGATGCCGATGGGAACGTTGATGAGGAAGATGGCGCGCCAGCCGATGGCATCGACAAGCAGCCCGCCCAGTAGTGGGGCAATAGCGGGTGCGATAACCGCCGGTAGCCCGATTGCGGTGATAGCGCGTGTGGCCTGGTCCTTCCCGGCATTAGTGACAATGAGCGTCTGCATCACCGCCACCGAGAAGCCCGCCGCGAATCCCTGCAGGATGCGGAAGGCGATAAGCATGTCTATATGTGTAGAGACCGCGCACAGGATTGAAGCGACGGTGAAGACTGCCAGCGCGGTAATCCAGAGATTTTTGGCGCCGAAGCGGCGCGTTGCCCAGCCGCTGAGTGGAATGGCCATAGTAGAGGCCAACTCGTAGCCGGTGATGACCCATTGGGCGAGAACTATCGGTGCGTTGAAAGCCTCGCCAATGGAATGAATAGCGACGTTGACGATGCTGATATCTAGCAGCGGCAAAATTGAGCCGAAGACTAGGGCGATGACGACCCGCCTAGTCTGGGGATCGAGTTTTTCTTCTTCCTGCATGAGGGGTTCCCTTCGGAGTGTGTGCGCGTGCGCACATGGCGTGGTGAGGTGTGGTCATGATGGAGATAGTGATGGAGGTGTGTGGGTTAAGGGGTGAATGGTCCGTCGTGGGTGAGGGCGGTGAGCATTTCCGCGAATTGTTGTTGCGCGGGCTCCGGCCAGCGGGCGAGGAATTCTTCCAATTTTTGGGTCAGGCGTGAGCGCATTACGGCGACGTTGTCTTGGCCCAGTGGGGTTAGCGACAGTTGTATCCACCGCGCGTCGCGGGGATCGGTAGCGCGCGTGATGAGCCCGGCTTTTTCTAAGACCGAGGCGTGGCGGGATACCACCGAGCGGTCTAAGCCGATAACGGTGGCGAGCTCTTTTGGGGTGGAGGGACCACAGCGGTCTAGGCCGCTGAGTACCAAATACGTAGATTCATTGATTTCTTCACCGAGCCCCTGGGTGAGGTAGGCGTACATGCGTCGGCGGAGGCTGCGCTGGGAAAGGAGTCCCAGTGCGTCGGCGACTTGTTTGCTTGGAGTGTCCATGCCAGCAGAATACATGCAGAGTACACGCGTGTCTAGTGCACGCGTGCCTATTGCACGCTAATTTTGGCGAGATGATCGCGGTGGAGAGCGGAAAGCGTATAAAACAACCGCGTTTGTCCATTTTTCGGCCCGATTTTTGGCGAAACGCGGTTGTTTTGGACAGCCTGACGCTCAGCCGTACCTCTATCTGCTGGGATGGGCACTTAAATCGCGCAAAAGAGCCTTCCGGTTTTCCAATACCGGTTCCCCGTGCATGCACCTTAACTTTCTGGAACGCTAGGATAGGAAAGAATAGATCTAGTTAAGGAGTACAAAGCAATGGCTAAAGAAACTGCACGCGCCCTTGGGCACGAAGTAGACGTGGACCGCGAGAAGTTTACTTACCTGGCATCGACTGATGCCGAGGGCAACAAGATTGAATCCGGCAAGGTTGCTGCAGCGGGAGCCGGTGTCGCGGGAGCCGCAGCTGCTGCCGGTGCCGCTGCAGCGGCGAACGCGGATGAGCAGAACGATTCCGTGACCCAGAGTGATTACGAGCCGAAGAACCACGTCGTTACTGGTGCTGAGGAAGAACACGTCGCCGCCGCGTCCGAGCAACCGGACCTGCAGGAACAGCTGGATGAGGACAACGCGGACTATGAGCCCTCACAGCATGTGGTGGGCGAGGCCGAGGAAGAACACATCGGCACCGCACCAGAGCAGCCGCAAGAGGATGTGGCAGATGATGAACGCGATGACTTCGATGACTTGAAGGACAAGGTCACCGAGGCCGGCAATGTCGTTGAAGAAGCCATCAACCGCGCTAAGGACTTCGTGGAAGACAAAGCACAGGAATACCAGGACGGATCCGGCAAGAAGGGCGGTTTCTTTGACCGCGTGAAAGACGTTGTGCGCGAGGCTCGCGATAACCTCGATGAGAAGCATAAGTAGTTAACTACGCGTAGGCCGCTGCTTTTCCGGTAGGGGGAGGGGCAGCGGCCTTTTGTGCTGTCGTGCTAGTCCAGCGCGTGCAGGTAGAACCGGCGGATGAGGAGGTGGCGGGGGATATCGACAAGCGGGCGCAAGAAGGGCAGGAAGGGCTCGGAGGTGGCATCGATAAGCAGCAGCGTCCGCCCATCGCGCAGGCGCTCTAGGGTAAAGGTTTCCTCGCCGCGCTCGAGGTGTCCGGGCAAGGTGCCGTAGGTAAAGCCGCAGCGGCCATCGTCGGCGAAGGTCTCGACCACGCGGCAGCGGAAATCAAACGGGCCAAGGCCCATGGTGACCTCGGCGCCTTCTTGTACGACTGGGTGGGTGGGGCTCACGCGGAATAGGCCGCTGCGCTGGATGCCCCAGCGAAAGAGCCGGTGGGCTGCGGTATCGAAATCGGCGTCGATGACCCTGCTCATGTGCAGCTGCGGAAATCCGGCGGTATCGGAATAAGAAAGCGGCTCTGGCATCTTAAGTCTCAGCGCTAATCTGTGGGGGCCTCATGGGGTGAAGAATAGGGCATCGAAAAGTTTTTGGGTACGGATTAATAGTGTGATCACCCCCGAAACCTGAAAGAACGGTAACGGCTTGGAAACAGTCACAGGACTGAGCTGCTTTCACACGAGATTCATGTCAGGATTTAGCTAGCACGATCTTGACAACTGAAAGAAGGTACTTTGATGCTTCGCATTCCGCACCTAAAGAAAGTCCTGGTGGGCTCGGCTTTCGCTGGTGCGTTTTTCTTGGGCTCCCCGGCAGCAGGCGCCCAAGAATTGCCCCAACCGGATATTGACTCGGCAGGGTTAATCAACCACGTGCGCGAAGGTCTCGCGGACTTTGGCATTGAGACCCCAGAGGTGGATAAGCAGGTCACCGATACCGTAGATTCCGCGGTGCAGAACGCGCACGATACGGTGGCGAATAAGGTCCAGCAGGGGGCTCAGTATGCGGAGCCGGCCACGACCCCGAATCCCTTCGGGCTGCTGGAACAAGCTACCCAGGTAGAGCAAAAGCCACTGGGTAATAATCCCAACTACCAGTGGAAAAATGATGGATTTTCCAAGGTAGCCGCAGGCAAGCCCGATGCAGATTTTGTTCTGCACCGCGTGCCGGGGTCCTTGTTCGATGCCCCGCGCATTCCTGAGGAATCCGATGTTGCCATGAACCAAGGCAAGTCCCTCTATGGCCCTGGAACTCCCATCTACATCAATGGTGACACCATGTGCACCTTGAGCGTTGCCGGTCATGACGATGCTGGCCGCAAGGTGGGGCTGACCGCGGGGCACTGCGGCAATGAGGGCGATGCCATTATTTCGGCCGATTCCGATCACATTGGCCCGACGGGCACCATCGTGTCCAAGAACGACGAGCTAGATTATTCGGTTATCGAATTCGGCTCTAACGCAGAGGTCACCCGCACCTACAACGGGGTTACCGTTAACTCCCTGGGCGGGACCGTAAACCCGGGTGAGACCGTGTGCAAGCAGGGGGTTGCCACCGGCAAGACCTGCGGTATGACCTATCAGCAGGCACAAAGCATCCATGTCAACCAGGTCTGTGCCATGATGGGCGATTCCGGTGCGCCATTGCTCGCCGGTGACCGCCTCGTCGGTTCCATCTCCGGCGGCTTCCTGCCGGTGAACTTCCCGTGTCGCACCCCGCTGCAAGGTGCGGTTCACAACCCCACCGCCGCTACCAACATGGACACCGTGTTGGCGGATATGAACCGCCGCGGTGGCGTTGGCGCAGGGTTTACCCTGCCCGAAGCATAAGCGCGAAGCAGACAGCGCCCCGTTCAGCCTTGAGAGCCGCACGGGGCGCTTTTTCATGCGCAATTTCTATGGGCATATAACGCGCATGCGTCCCGCCAAAGTGGGGGAAGCGCAGGATAGCCTTGCCTGCGTAATCGCCATAAACTGAGGTGAGACTTACCTATTGTCTGTTTAGGAATAGTCAATATCTGCTGTGGCTAACGCTTCCGCAGCGAAATTTGAACCGAGGTTTCCCCATGCACCAAACCCATTCCACCCCACCAGAAACCGGTCCCATGCGCGCGGATCAGGCACCCGCCGATGCCGTGGTGGAACTGTCCGCTGATTGCCTGCACAACGCGATAGAGACCCAACCAGCACTGGCCGTACGGCTGCGCGAGCTGGGCTTTCGCCCAGGCACCCGCGTGCAGATTGGCCGCACCGTCGCCGGCGGTGCGCGCGTGGTCACCGTGGGCACGGCCCGCTACGCGGTGGATGCGCACACGCTGCGCCAACTCGAAGTCATTCCGCTGGAGGCATAAGCCATGGCACATAACTCCACGGCCCCAGCAAGCTGCCACAGTACCTCTAGTATGCGGATAGCGGCGGAAGGCACGCCAGTCCTGGCACTGGTGGGCGCGCCCAACTCCGGAAAATCCACCCTCTTTAACGCCTTGACCGGCGCGAAGGTCCAGACTGGCAACTGGCCGGGCACCTCCGTCGAGGTCAGCCGCGGGCTCTGGAATGCGCAGCCAGAGGCTTTCGACATCATCGACCTGCCCGGCGCCTATTCCCTGGACCCCATGAGCCCGGACGAGGCCTTTACCAAGCAGATGCTCATTGACTGCCCAGCGGACGAGCGCCCCGATGTCGTCGTGGTCCTCGTGGACGCAACGGCCCCGGCCCGCGGGCTCAACCTGGCGCTGCAAATCGCCGCCGAGCCGTACCGCGTCATCCTCGGCGTGACCAAGGAAGATATGGCCGAGCAGCAGGGCATTAGCATCGATACTGATGCGCTCTCCCGCGCTACCGGCATGCCAGTGGTCAGCGTTAATGGACGGCGCCGGCGCAACCTCGACGGGTTGGAAACCACCGTGGCGCAGGCCATGCGCGCCGAGCCAACCATCATCCGCCAGGATTCCGGCCTGGACCAGCGCTTTGCGGATCTCGATGCCGCCGAAAAAGCCGCGGTCCACCGCGTAGAGGTAGGTGAGACCCTCCCCCAACGCGTCGACCGCGTGGTGCTGCACCCGGTGGTGGGCCCACTGCTCTTCCTCGCGGTGATGTGGGCGGTCTTCTTCATCACCACCACGGTGGCAGGGCCCATGCAGGACGGGCTCGAGGACCTTATTACCGGTCCGGTCTCGGACGCGGCCCGCGCCGGGCTGGAAGCCATTGGCCTCGACCATTGGCTGATTACGGGCCTGCTTGTCGATGGCCTCATTGGCGGCGTCGGCATGGTCCTGACCTTCGCCCCGCTGCTGGCGCTGATGTTTCTGTGCCTGGCCGTGCTGGAGGATTCCGGCTACATGGCCCGCGCGGCGGTGGTCACCGATAGGGTGATGCGCTCGATTGGCCTGCCCGGCAAGGCCTTTATCCCCATCGTGGTGGGCTATGGCTGCAACGTGCCAGCGATTTCGGCCACGCGCGTGCTTGGCGATGTCCGCCACCGCATCCTTACCTGCCTGCTCATCCCGTTTACTTCGTGCTCGGCGCGGCTCATCGTCTTTATGATGCTGGCGCAGGTCTTCTTCCCCGATCACGCCGGATCGGCCGTCTTTGGCATGTACGTCTTATCCATCGCCTTGGTGGTTGCCGTGGGCCTGACGCTGCGGAAAACGGTCTGGCGCGCCATGCCGTCCGAGGCGCTCGTAATTGACCTTCCTTCGTATCAGCTGCCCACGCTCAAACTATCGGTCTCGGTTATGTGGGTGCGCTTGAAGGGATTTCTTCACACCGCAGGCGGCATCATCGTGGCCACGGTGGTGGTCATTTGGCTGCTCATGTCCATCCCAGTTACCGGTGGGCATTCCTTTGACGAGGAAGCCGTCCCGCCGGAGGACTCGGCGTATGGCGCGGTTTCAAAGGCGATATCCCCGGCCTTCGCGCCGGCAGGCTTCGATTCATGGTCCCTGACCGGCCCGCTGGTTACCGGCTTCGTGGCGAAGGAAACGCTGATTTCCACCTGGGCGCAGACCTACGCCGTCGATGACGTCACGGATGCTGATCCTGAGGAGCAGGCCGAGTCTTCGCTGGCCGATCACATCCGCAGCGATTTCGATGCCGCCTCCGGTGGGCACGGGCTGGCCGCGGTGTGGGCGTATATGGTCTTTCTCTTGGCCTATACCCCGTGCGTGGCTACGGTGGCCGCGCAGCGGCGCGAAATCGGCTGGAAGTGGACGCTCATCGGCTTTGTACTGCAGCTCGTCACGGCTTGGGTCTTGGCAGTCGGCGTCTTCCAGGTGCTGAGGTTATTCCTATGAGCCCTACAGACAAGGTAAAAGAAGCGATCCGCGGCGGTCACTCCACCCCCGCGGATATCGCCCGCGCGACGGGATTAGGGCAGGGGACGGTGGAAGTAATCCTCGCACATTTGGAGCACAGCGCGCAGCTCGTGCGCGAATCGCTGTCCTCGTGCCCCACGGGCGGTTGCGGAAGCTGCTCGCACAGTGACGGCTGCTCCGGCGCCGAGGGCGGGCGCCGTGAACCGGTCCTATTGAAGCTTTCGGCCCGCCCTTAATCCTGCAGCATCTGCAAAGCGGCCTTGTGCAGGCGGCCATTGGAGGCAATGGCTGATCCGCCGTGCGGGCCAGGATTGCCGGAAAGATCCGTAAACGTGCCGCCTGCCTCGGTCACCAGCAGGGAAGGGGCGGCGAGATCCCAGAGGGAGACCTCCGGCTCGGTGGCGATATCGACGGCGCCTTCTGCCACGAGGCAGTAGGACCAGAAATCGCCGTAGCCGCGCAGGCGCCACGTCTTATCCGTGAGGTTGAGGAATTTATCGCGCAACCCTCGCTCGGACCAGCCGGTCAACGAGCTCATGGCTAGGGAAGCATCCCCAAGTTTTTCGATCTGGGAGACGTGCAGGCGCTTTGGCTCGCCGCCAAAGACACGGTAGGCACCGGCGCCCTTAGCCGCATACCAGCGCCGGCGCAGGGCAGGGGCGGAGACCACGGAGACGACCGGTTCGCCGTCCTCGAGCAGGGAAATAAGCGTGGCCCATACCGGCACGCCGCGCACGAAGTTCTTTGTGCCATCGATGGGATCGATGACCCACTGGCGGCCTTCGTAGCAGGCCTGGCCGCCGAATTCTTCGCCTAAAACCTCATCGCGCGGGCGGGAGCGCTTCAGCGAATCGCGGATGTGCTTCTCGCAGTTCAGATCCGCATCCGACACCGGGGTCAGGTCCGGCTTTTCCTTCACGGAAAGGTCGGTGGCTTCGAAACGGTGCATCGTGACCACATCGGCGTGACCGGCTAACTCGAGCGCGAGACCTAAGTCTTCTTTGAATTTACCCACGGAGCCATTCCTCCATTTGTTGAACTACTTGTTTATTTCCGGCCAAGCACCACTCGACGCCACCGGCTTCTATCTTGCGGGCCGCACCACCGGCGGCCTCAATGAGAGCCTTGCCGGGGAACCAATCCCAATCTGCTATCGAGTGCTGCATCCAAGCGCCCCACGTACCTTCTGCCACGGAGGCCAAGTCCACCGAACCGGCACCAAGCATACGGACTGTAGCAAAGTTTTCGGTTACCCGCTGCCATGCAGCACGAATTTCTGGATCCGCGAGCGACGTGGGGTGCAGGTAGGACGAGAGCGAGATCTCCTCCGCGGGCTTATCTGCCAGCTTGGCGACGTCCTTGCCATCCAGCGAGGTGGGGTAGTCGCGCCCGCCAAACCAGGTATAGCCCATGGCGGGGCGGTGGACGGCGCCGAGGGCGACCCCGGAGGCATCGGTAAGCGCGAGCGCTGAGCACCAATAATCGGAGCCGGAGGTGAAATTATAGGTGCCATCGACCGGATCGATGACCCAATTGCGCCCGGACTGGGACTCGCGGGCGGTGCCTTCTTCCCCCACCAAGCCGTCCTCGGGGCGCACGGCCTCTAGCACGCCGGCGACGAAGCGCTCGGCGGCGCGGTCAGCATCCGTGACCACATCAGAAATAGAGGTTTTCTGCTCAACCGAGACGCCCATCTCGCGCAAGCGCCAAGCCAAGCGTCCGGCGTTATACACAAGCGCCTGCGCCAAATGGGCATCCCCATCGTCTGCATGCGCGACAATAAACGTTTTGATGACCGCATCGATCATCTCCTGCAAGCTTGGCTTTTGATCCATGCACACCATTGTCACCCTAAATCCCACCAATGGCTAATTCTGTGGGGTAGGTGGGTAAGATTGGGCCCTATGCGTCCCGAAGTAATCACACGGCTCAAGCAATTGGACACCACCCTGACCACTATTGAAAAGGTCATGGATCCGGAAGCCTTGGCTGCGCGCATTCGGGAATTAGAAGCCCAAGCTGGGGATCCCTCGCTGTGGGATGACCCCGAGCACGCACAGAAGGTCACCTCTGAGCTATCAAGCGCGCTAGCAAAGGTCCGCAAACTGGAGTCTTTGCGCGGGCGCTTAGATGATATGCCGGTGATGTACGAGCTCGCGGAGGAAGAAGGCACCGTCTCCGTTGCCGATGAAGACCTCGCTGAGCTGGAAAGCGCCATCGAATCCCTCGAGGTAACCACCATGCTCTCCGGGGAATATGACCCGCGCGAGGCCGTGATCAATATTCGCTCCGGAGCCGGCGGGGTAGACGCTGCCGATTGGGCGGAGATGCTCATGCGCATGTACACCCGCTGGGCTGGAAAGCACGACCATAAGGTGGATATTTACGATATTTCCTATGCCGAAGAAGCGGGCATTAAATCCGCCACCTTTGTAGTGCATGGGGAATACATGTACGGCCAACTTTCCGTGGAACAGGGCGCGCACCGCCTCGTGCGCCTTTCGCCCTTTGATAACCAGGGCCGGCGCCAAACCTCCTTTGCAGAGGTTGAGGTCCTTCCCGTGGTGGAGCAAACGGACCACATCGACGTGCCAGATAACGAGGTGCGCGTGGATGTGTACCGTTCCTCTGGCCCCGGTGGACAGTCAGTCAATACCACCGATTCCGCGGTGCGCCTGACCCATATCCCCACCGGCATCGTGGTCACCTGCCAGAACGAGAAGTCGCAGATCCAAAACAAGGCTTCTGCCATGCGGGTTTTGCAGGCAAAGCTTCTGGAACGCAAGCGCCAGGAGGAGCGGGCGGAGCTCGATGCGCTCGGCGCCGGCGGCAATGCCTCCTGGGGCAACCAGATGCGCTCTTATGTTTTGCACCCGTACCAAATGGTCAAAGACCTGCGCACCAATTTTGAAATGGGCGATCCCTCCAAGGTGCTCGATGGGGACATCGATGGTTTCTTGGAAGCCGGCATCCGGTGGCGGATACAACAAGAGCGCGGCGAGGATTAAACTCAACCGCGCTCTGCAGGCTTAAGCCGGGTAGTGCATCGGGGCGCCCGGCCCGAGCGGGATACCCAGCAGGTACCACACGATAAAGAAGATGAACCAGCCAACAATCATGGCGATGGAATACGGCAGCGCCAGTGACATCAGCGTGCCAACGCCCGCCGGCTTGTAGTAGCGCTGCAGGAAGGTCAGTGCCAAGGCGAAGTACGGCGACATCGGGGTGATGATATTTGTCGGCGAGTCACCGATACGGAAGAGCATCTGGGAAACCTCCGGGGAGATGCCCACGTACATCATCATCGGGACGATCACCGGCGCCATCAGTGCCCACTGCGCGGAACCTGAGGTAATGAACAGGTTGAGAACTGCCACCATGGCCACGAGCGCGGCGAACATCAAGATGGGCGGCAGCGACCAAGCCTGCAGCAGCTCAGAGCCCTTAATCGCGGTCCAGACACCGAGGTTGGACCACTGGAACCACGCCAAGAACTGGGCGACGGCGAAAAAGAGCACCAGCATGGGAACCAAGGTCTTAATGCCTTTAGCCATGAAATCTGGCACGTCCGAGGCGGACTTTAGCGTGCCGGCGTAGATGCCGTAGACGGTGCCGCAGACCAAAAAGGCCAGGGCAATGGGAACCGCAATCGCGCTAATCAGCGGCGATTCCATGAAGCTATCTTCTTGGCTAGCGAGCGGGGAGCCCGGGATGAAGAGCAGGGCGAAGAATCCCGCGAGGAAGATAAGTAACGCGATACCAGAGGCGGCCAAGCCCTTTTGCTCCTCCGGCTTTACCCGCAGCTCTTCTTCTTCCTCGAAATCAACGTCGCTTTCCTCGCCGTCCTCGTCTGCGTCGTTATCGGCACCGGCGGCCTGGGAGAAGGAGACTTCCTCGTAATTAATCTTGTCGTGGTTGACCAGATCGCGGGCCTTTTTCACCATGAACCATTCCGTAACGGCGGTGATGATAAGGGACAGCACGATGGCGGATGGGATGACAAAGAAGATATTGGCCAGCGGGCTGACTTCATAAGCCTCATCCACAAACTGTGCGGCAGGAGTGGAAATACCGGCCAGCAGGAGGTCAGTGATGTTGAGGATCAGCGAGGCGTTGAAGCCTGCCGAGGACGCTGCAAAGGCCACCATGGCACCCACGATGGGGGAGCGGCCCACCGAGTGGAAGGCCATCGCGCCCAGCGGGATGAGGATGACATAAATGGCATCCGAAGCCACGGAACCAGTCACGCCGGCCAGCGCGACGATGAAGGTAAGGAACTTTGGGCTGACCTTGGTCACCATGGCGCGCACGAGTGCGGACAAGAGCCCAGACTGCTCGGCGACGGCCACACCCAGCATCACGGCAAGGATGACGCCCAATGGTGGGAAGCTCGTGAAATTTTCCACCGCATCCGTGACCATGCGCGAGATATTTTCGGTGGTCAGGAGGGATTCAACCTCGATGGTATCGCCGGATTTGGGATCCTCGGCGCTCATGCCAATCAGATGGCCAATCCAAGAGGTAATGGCGACGTTTATCGCGAGGATGACGAAGAGCCAGAAAGGATCGGGGAGTTTATTGCCGATCTTTTCTACGGTGCCTAAAAAGCCGCTAGCTTTCTCCGGTTTTTCTTTGGTTTTAGTCTCGGCCATAGTATCGGCACTTTCTGTCGATCGGGTCGGGCATCATTGCGCACCAGATTTTGTGTTCTAGACTACACTACTAAATAGCGTTCACAGGTTGCTGTCAACTTTGGTTGCTACAGTGGCGGGGTGATTACTTTCAATAACGTGACTAAGGTGTATTCCGCCCAGTCCCGCCCCGCGCTCGATGGGGTGTCTTTTGAGATTGCGGACGGTGAGTTTGCCTTCCTCATCGGCCCTTCAGGGTCCGGAAAGTCCACCTTTCTAGAGCTCATGGTGCGCTATAGCAATGTGACCTCAGGCGATATTTACTTCGGCGATTTTCACGTCAACGAGCTAAGCGGCAAGGATATCAACGCCCTGCGCCAATCCATTGGTTACGTATTCCAGGATTTTCGGCTGCTGCCCAAGCTGAACGTGTACCAGAATGTGGCGTTTGCCCTGGAGGTCATCGGCAAGAGCAAGCACCGCATCTCCACCGCGGTGCCGCAGGTACTGGAGATGGTGGGCCTAGAAAACCGTCATCACGCGATGCCACACGAGCTTTCCGGCGGTGAGCAGCAGCGCGTGGCCATCGCACGCGCCTTGGTTAATCGCCCGAAGCTGCTGCTTGCCGATGAACCCACGGGCAACCTCGATCCCGCCACCGCCGACGGGATCATGGACTTGCTGCTGCGCATCAACAAACGTGGCACCACCGTCGTGATGTCTACGCACAATTCCCGCGCCGTGGATAAGGCGAAGAGGCGCGTGCTGGAATTGCGCGATGGCACGCTCGTTCGCGATGAACACAACGCCGCCTATTCGGCGCAGGAGGAGCAGGCATGAAGCTAGGATTCATCTTCCGCGAGGCCAGCAAGGGCTTGGGTCGCAACCTGACGATGACCATCGCGATGATCATTACCACGGCCATTTCTGTCGGCGCCGTGGTTGCCGGCATTATGGTCACTAACCTCACCAAGGATACGAAGGAAATCTACTTGGACCGAGTGGAGGTTATGGTGCAGCTCAACGAGGATATTTCCGCCACGGATCCAAACTGCACCACTCCTGCCTGCGCGGATTTAAAGGAACAGCTGGAATCCGATAGTTCTGTAGAGTCCGTGGAATTTCGCAACCGGGAGGCCTCCTACGAGCGCTTCCGCGAGCTATTCCAGGACACCGACCCGGTGATGGTGGAACAAACCTCGCCGGATGCGCTTCCCGCAGCGTTGCACGTGCGCCTCGTTGACCCGGAGGAAGCCTCCGCCATCGATGCCGTGCGGGATAACCCGGCGGTAGAAGAGGTCGTGGATCAGCAAGAGGAGGTGCGTGAAGCGGCAAGCAACCTCGATTCCATCCGCGCCGCCACCTTCATCGTGGCCATCGTGATGTCCATTGCAGCTATCTTCTTGGTGGCCAATATGGTGCAAATCGCCGCCTTCCACCGCACCCGTGAGACCGAAATCATGCGCATGGTGGGCGCCTCGCGCTGGATGACGCAGGCGCCATTCGTGGTAGAAGCCGTGCTCGCCTCCCTTATCGGTGTGGTTCTTGGCGGCGCTGGGCTGCTCGTGGCGAAATCCCAAGTGATCGATCCTGCGCTACAGGGCCTGTATGAATCGCAGTTGCTGGCACCGATGAAGTCCAGCGATCTGTGGATTGCACTGCCGCTGGTGGGGCTGCTCGCTTTGGCGGTTACCGCTGCCACCGCGCAGATTACCCTGCGTTCTTATGTCCGCCGCTAAGCCGTTTGCCGGGTGTGGTAAACGAGCAGTACACTGAGGCAATTATGGCTAAAAAGGGCAAGAAGAATAAGAAGGCGGCTTCCGGGGACGCTACGCTTGCGACCAACCGCCGGGCCCGGCACGACTATAAGATCCTCGAAGAATTCGAGTGTGGCATCGTCCTGCTCGGCACGGAGATCAAATCCCTCCGGGAGGGCAAAATCTCGCTCAATGATGCCTTCGCCACCATTGATAATGGCGAGGTGTACCTGCGGAATTTACACATTCCGGAGTATTCGATGGGGTCCTGGACCAACCACAGCCCGCGGCGCACCCGCAAGCTCTTGCTGCACCGCCGGGAGATCGACAAGCTTTACGGGCAGGTGCGCAATGGCAATAAAACCCTGGTGCCGCTCAAGGTGTACCTCAAAAATGGGTACGCGAAGTTGTCGCTGGCGCTCGCGCAAGGTAAGCAGGATTATGACAAGCGCGAAGACATCAAGCGGCGCGACCAGAACCGCGAAATCACCCGCGAGCTCGGCCGCCGCGTGAAGGGGATTAATGCTTAAAACGGTAAAGGTTCACGATGCTGTCAAGGGTGAAGACTCCATTTCCGGGACGGGCGTTTTGGTAGACCGCCTGTGGCCGCGGGGCATCGCCAAGGCGGACCTGGACTATGACGAGTGGTTCAAGGACGTGGCCCCCAGCCCCGAGCTGCGCAAGTGGTGGAGCCATGACGCGGATTCCTTCGAGGAGTTTTCGCGCCGCTACCGCGCCGAGCTCGATGATCGCGAATCCGAAGAGCTCACCCAGTTGCTCTCCTTGGCAAAAGAGGGGGACCTGACGCTGCTCTTTGGCGCCGCCGACCGCAAGATTAACCACGCGGTGGTCTTAAAAGAGTGGCTGGAAGAGCACTTGGAGAAATAGAAGCGTCTGCGGTAGTGTTGGAACAACCGTAGGGAATGATGCACTATCCCGTCCCTACAGTGCTATGGGGTTGATTTGGTTTCGACTTCGTACACTGCGCCAGGGGAAGCGTGCCGGTGAAGGCTACCGACCACCGTTTAAGCGTCGTAGCAAACAAATAAACGCAGAGAAGAACTCTCAGCGTGACTACGCCCTCGCTGCCTAATTACAGCGACGCGTGTCTGTCAGCCTAGGTTTCGTTCCTGACCTAGAACCTGGCATCGACTAAGGAACTTGCCGTCTGGCTGTGTCATCAGGGCCAGATGGGACTCTTACTGGTGACTGGGCCCATCATCCGGTACGAGTTCGCCCGAACCGGAGGGCCGAGCAGAGATCATGTGCGAACTGCGCACGGAGAAGCCCTGGCAAGGTGACGAAGGACCCGGGTTCAAGTCCCGGCAACTCCACCGAGAGCCCCTCACCTGCATTTGCAGGTGAGGGGCTATTTTTATTCCGTATCAGTCATCGTGACTACTTGATCGGGGTACCAGATGAAAAACTTGTTAAACTCACGAACGTGAACACTTCCACGTTGTGTCAGCAGAGATAGGTTGCACGACCTCGACTAAGAGAAGGTGAAGCATGGAACCTTACGTAGGAATAGTGGTATTCGAGCTGTCTCGTGTCGGGACGCAAAAGAGCTATTTCCGTGAAGATTTTTATATCGTCTATGCAGATACGGACGAAGCTGCCTCGGAGCGTGTACAGGCGTTGGCGCATGCACAAGAAGACGAAGGAGACGCCGAACATGGCTCAGTAAAGGTTCGTCACATCGTAGATATTGCCCCTGCCTTGTATGGGACTGTGGAAAAGGACATTGACTTGTACTCTCGGCATTTCGCTTCACTCGAAGACTATAAGCGGTTCGAAATGAAGCTTGGAGGGACTAACCCCCTGAAAGATTAAATCAAGCTCAACGTCGAGGTTAGGCAGCTTTCTTAGCGAGTAGTGCTGGCTCCATTGCTTCGGCGATTGCTTCTAGGACGGGGAAGGGGGGGAATAGTTGACTTTTAGGCTAGTGCCATAGTCGACGGCTTGTACCCAATTGGATACTAAGCGTCCTTTACGTTAGTGAAATGTCCCAGATTCTCCCATCTATCCACACGGAACAAAATCTGGGACACTTCAGTACTAGGCTCAACTCTCGCCGCCCTGGTGTCCAGGTAAGTGACAGTTCGGCCAGTAACGTCCATGGCTTAGACGGGTTCAGTTCCCGGAAACTCCACCGAGAGCCCCAGCTGGATTCAGTTCTAGCTGGGGTTTTCTTATGAGAGTCCCCGCGCGCGGCTAGGGTAGTGGCCATGCAGCGAGTATTTGATTCCCACCTCCACATCATCGATTTTTCCCACCCCATTCAGGAAAATCAGGGCTATACGCCGCCGGAGTTTTTGGTTCCGGCCTATGACGTATGGCGCGAGAAGCTGCGCGGTGAGGGTTTTGATATCACCGCCGGCGCGGTCGTCTCCGGTTCCTTTCAGGGGTTTGACCAGGGGTATCTGGCAGAAGCCCTGGGGGAATTGGATAGCTTCGTAGGCGTGACACAGCTGCCTGCCGATGTCCCCGATGCCGAAATCCGCCGGTTGGATGGCTTGGGCGTGCGGGCGGTGCGCTTTAACTTGCGGCGCGGTGGCAGCGCAGCACGGGAGGACCTGGAGGAGCTCGCCTGGCGGATCTATGACCTGGCAGGTTGGCACGTGGAGCTTTATGTCGACGCGGCTACGCTGGGCGATATGGCCCCAGTGCTCAAGAAGCTGCCGGCCGTGAGCATCGACCACCTGGGCCTGAGCGCGCAGGGAGTAGACGGCCTCTTAGAACTTGTCGATGCCGGGGTAAAGGTCAAGGCCACCGGATTCGGGCGCGTAGACCTCGATCCGGGAGAGGTGGTGCGCCGCATTGTCGACGTTGATCCAACGGCGCTCATGGCGGGTACCGATTTGCCCTCGCAGCGGACGAGCCGGGTGTTTTCGGTGGACGATTTCCGGCTCATCGGGGAGGCGGCGGGGGTACATGCTGATGACGTTTTCTTCGCCAATGCAGCGCGTTTCTATGGGCTGGACGCTGTACTTTAGGAAAGGTTACCCTCAACCTTGATTGGTTAGGGTGACTTAAGATAAGTTAATGGGGCATTTGTTTCTCGTCTATAAGGAAAGCACAATGAAGAAAATTCATCGCGCTCTTTTGTCTGTCGTGGCTGTCGCCTCCTTGGCACTTACCGCATGTAGCACTGCGGAAGAAGAGGACCAGGGTTCGAATAAGGGGACATCGGAAAGCGCACTGCAGATCGAAGATAATAACGGCACCCACGAGCTGGACGTACCGTTCGAGCGCGTCGCGGTAACGGATAACCGCGCCTTCGAAATCCTAGCGGATTGGGACGTCAATATTGTCGCTGCCCCGCTTGGCATCGTCCCGGATACCCTCTCGGACAAGATCAATGAAGACACGATCGAGGCCAACCTGGGTATGCACCGCGAGCCCGACCTGGAAGCACTGGTTGCCGCAGAGCCGGACATCGTCATCAACGGTCAGCGCTTCACCCAGCACCAGGCCGATATTGAGGCTTTGATGGAAGATACCCCGGTTCTCGACTTCTCCCCGCGCGACGATAAGGACATGGCGGAAGAGCTCATCCGCCAGACCGAAGCACTGGGCAAGATCTTCGACCACGAAGATGAAGCAAAGAAGCTCGTTGATGACTTCAAGAAGGCCCTGGACCGCGCTAAGGACGCCTACGATTCTGAGAAGACCGTCATGGCCGTCAACACCTCCGGTGGCGACATCAACTACATCGCCCCAGGTAAGGGCCGCTTCTTTGGACCATTCTTTGACCTGCTGGGCATGAAGCCTTCCCTCGAGGTGGAAAACGCCAGCGATGACCACGAGGGCGATGACATCTCCGTCGAGGCAATTGCTGATTCCAACCCTGACTACATCCTCATCATGGACCGCGATGGTGCCGTGGCCAAGGATGAAGCAGGCTACACCCCAGGTAAGAAGCTGGTAGAGGATTCCGCGGCACTCAAGAACGTGACTGCCGTTAAGGAAGGCAAGATCGTTTCCGCTCCGCAGGATACCTACACCAATGAAAACATCATTACCTTCACGGAGACGCTCAACGCGATGGCAGACGCGTTTGAAAAGAACTAGCCACCACTAAAAACCGGAAACCGGAGGGATTTTGTGCCCTCCGGTTTTCAGGTGCGTAAAGGATAGTTATGGAAACCACCACCCGCACAAAGGTCTGGGATTGGAAGCTGGGCCTTGGCATACTCATCGTCGCCGCGTTGCTCGTTACCTCTTTGTTGACCGGGCAGTACGACGTTTTTGGCGCTGATGATGGCGCCGCCATGTTCGGCATTACCCGCTTACCGCGCACCATTGCCTTGGTGCTTGCCGGCGCGGCCATGGCCGTCAGCGGCCTGGTCATGCAGCTGCTTACCCAAAACCGCTTCGTTGAACCATCTACCACCGGCACCACGGAGTGGGCCGGACTGGGCCTGCTCTTCGTCATGGTCGTCGCACCCACGTCCTCGATTCTGGTGAAGATGATAGGTGCGGTGATCTTTTCCTTCCTGGGTACGGTGGTATTCTTCCTCTTCCTGCGCCGGGTGACCCTGCGCTCTTCGCTCATCGTGCCGATCATCGGCATCATGTTGGGCGCCGTGGTTTCTGCAATTTCGACGTTTTTCGCCCTGATGACCGATATGCTCCAGCAATTGGGAATCTGGTTCATGGGCTCATTTACCGCTGTATACAAGGGCCAATACGAGGTTTTGTGGATCGTCCTCTTGGTGCTGGTGGCGGTGTATATCTTCGCCGACCGCCTTACGGTCGTTGGCTTGGGCGAGGACGTGGCTACCAACGTCGGGCTGAACTATAATCGCATGTTGTTGCTGGGAACTGGTCTTATCGCCATTGCTACGGGCGTGGTCACCGTCGTTGTGGGGTCCCTGCCATTCTTGGGTCTTATCGTGCCCAATATTGTCTCCATGATGCGCGGCGACGACCTGCGTTCCAACGTTCCCTGGGTCTGCCTGCTGGGCATCGGCATCGTCACGGTGTGTGACCTGGTGGGGCGCGTCATCATCGCCCCATTCGAGATGCCGGTTTCGGTCATCCTTGGCGTCATCGGCGCCATCGTCTTCATCATCATGATTGTGAGGTCGACCCGTGCTAACTAAGATGTCCGCCCCGCCCAAGAAGTACTGGATCACCCTGGCCTGCGTATGGATCCTGGCTGCATCTTTGGCTTTTGCATACCTGGCCTATGGCAACCCGATGGAATTTGGTACGCGCAAGTTTTGGCTCATCGCCCAGCGCCGCGCCGATGCCCTCATCGCCATGGCGATCGTCGCTGTGTGCCAAGCCATGGCTACGGTGTCTTTTCATACCGTGACGAATAACCGCATCTTGACTCCATCCATCATGGGCTTTGAGTCGCTGTACGTTGCCATCAATACCGCGACCATTTTCTTCCTGGGGGCTAGTGGGCTTAACGATGCCCGCACCGTACCCACCTTCCTCATGCAAATGGCCGTCATGGTGGGGCTATCCCTGGTGCTCTATTCGTGGCTGCTGACTAATAGGAAGCAGAATATGCATGCGATGCTGCTGGTCGGCGTGGTCATCGGCGGTGGCTTAGGCTCGCTATCGACCTTCATGCAGCGCATGCTTACCCCTAGCGAGTTCGACGTGCTGACCGCGCGCCTTTTTGGTTCCGTCAATAACGCCGAATCCGAGTACTATCCCATCGCCATTCCAATCGTGGCCATCGCCACCACGCTTTTGGTGCTCAATGCGCGCAAGCTCAACGTGATTTCCTTGGGCGCCGATGTCAGCACCAACCTGGGCGTGAACCACAAAGCACACGCAATTTACACGCTGGTGTTGGTCTCGCTGCTGATGGCGACGACCACCGCGCTGGTAGGTCCCATGACCTTCCTGGGCTTTTTGGTAGCTACGCTGGCCTATCAATTCGCCGATACCTACGATCACCGCTACATCTTCCCGATGGCGGTGGGCTTAGCATTCCTCGTGCTCATTGCGGCCTATTTCCTCATGCAGCACGTATTTTCCGCCCAAGGCGTGGTGTCCATCATCATTGAGCTGGTAGGTGGCTCCGTGTTCCTGTTTGTCATTATGCGAAAGGGCCGACTGTGATCGAATTAAAGAACGTTTCTAAAACCTATTCCGCCGAGACCGCTATTGGTCCGCTCAACCTGACCATTCCGCAGGGAGGCATCACCGCACTGGTGGGGCCGAATGGTGCGGGTAAGTCCACAATGCTCACCATGATCGGGCGCCTGCTCGACATGGATGAAGGCAGCATCGAAATCGCCGGCTATGACATCCAATACAGCAAGTCCGCCGACCTAGCGAAAATCGTGTCCATCTTGCGGCAGGAAAACCACTTCGTCACGAAACTCACCGTGCGCCAGCTCGTGGGCTTTGGCCGCTTTCCCTATACCAAGGGGCGGCTTAATAAACACGATGAAGAGGTCATTTCTAAGTACATTCACTTCCTGCACTTGGAAGAATTGCAGCACCGCTACCTTGACCAGCTTTCCGGTGGCCAGCGCCAGCGCGCGTACGTGGCCATGGTGCTGTGCCAGGAAACCGATTACGTGTTGCTGGATGAGCCGCTGAATAACCTGGACATTTCGCACTCGGTGGACATGATGCGTCACCTGCGCGAGGCCGCCCAGGAGTTGGGGCGCACGGTCATCGTGGTTCTGCACGACATCAACTTTGCCGCCCGCTACGCGGACTATATCTGTGCTTGCAAGGACGGGCAGATCGTCGAATTCGGCCCGGCCGAGGACATCATGCGCGACGATATCTTGACGGCCATCTTCAATACTCCGGTGCGCGTTATCGATGGGCCTGATGGAAAGATCGCGTGCTATCACTAAAAACCAACGTTGGCCTGCGAGTTTGCGTTGTGTTGTGGGGTGGTATAAATTTTAGCGAGTCGCCGAGAGGTAGCCGGTTGGTTACTTTTTAGTGACTTTTTGTACTGACTTGGCTCAAGGATTTGACTTGGTTCAAGTTGTTGGGTAAGTTAGTACGAGCCGCCGCTGAGAGGTTAACGTTTGGTTAATTTTCTTGTGGTGTGTGGATGTTGTTTGAGAACTCAATAGTGTGCCAATGTACTTATTTTTTATTTTTGTGTGCATGGTTGTGTGTTGATTGGTCTGTTGGCC
>NZ_JBEHFM010000007.1:0-125997 GCF_040225675.1 Corynebacterium sp. KPL2680 | reverse complement strand
GGCGACCCACCCCTAGACCCAAAACACGAAAAACCGGCACCCCAGAACAAAAACGACTGAGATGCCGGTTTGTCAACTATGTCGCGACTGACCTGTCAAGCATGTCGCGACTCATGACAATGGTGCCCCAGAGTGGATTCGAACCACCGACACCGGCTTTAGGAGAGCCGTGCTCTATCCCCTGAGCTACTGGGGCGGGGATGTTGCTCATGCAACTCGGATCATCATAGCAGTGGGGCGCGAGTGCGCCCCAAAAGGCTGCGTGCGCGGCTAATTGTATGGGGTGGGTGGATGAGCCCGAGCCGGACAGGCAGCCTTCGCTATGAGGTTTAGGCGCCTGCCAGCTCTTCCTGCTTGTTGCGCACGGAGGATGCGGGCGGGTTGGTCTCGTGAGTGCCGTCGGAGTACAAGACGGTGGGGATGATGCGGTTGCCGTCGTTGACGGACTTGATCCACTCGTTGATGTCATCGGCGTTATCGCCTTCTACGTCCACGAGCTCGTATGGGGTTTCGGTGCGGTCCAAGTTCTTGATGAGCTTGGCGCAAAATGGGCACCAGTCGGCGTAGAAGATGGTGACATCGGCGTTGGTTTCGGGTGCTTGTACAGTCATTATGCTGCGTCCTTTCTATCGTAAGTTAAAAAGCGGTATTTCATGGGGAGCTCGCTGGCCGGCTGCTCGGGAAGTTCTAAATGCCCTTTGTCAGAGGTAAGCCAGTCCGTGCTGTAGGCCAAGCCGAACGTATCGGGGATATCCGGGGCAAAGACGGCATCCTCGCCATAAATATCGCCGATGTTTACGCCCATGAGAGTGACCTCGATGCGGTCCACCTGGTCCAAGGCGGCGGTGTAGATTTGGCCGCCGCCGATAACCCAGGCATCGGCAAGCGCGGGCATCGTTCTGCCCACCGTAGCACCAGTTGACCACGTGCCGGGCGCGCGCGAGGAGAGCACGTAATTGTCCCGGCCGGGCAGGGGGCGGAACTTGGGGTTGAGGGACTCCCAGGTCTTGCGGCCCATGATGACCGGCGCGCCCATGGTGACGTCCTTGAAGTGCTTGAGGTCCTCCGGCACGTGCCAGGGCATCTGCGCGCCATCGCCGATGATGCCGTCCAGGGACTGCGCCCAGATCGCGCCGAGCATTAGATCGACACCTGCGCCTTGATGGCCGGGTGCGGGTCGTAGCCTTGCACCTCAAAATCGGCGAAGTCATAGGAGAAGAGGTCCTTCGCCTTGTTGAGTTTCAGCTGCGGGTATTCGCGCGGCTCGCGGGAAAGCTGCTGCTGTACCTGCTCCATGTGGTTGTTGTAGATGTGGCAATCGCCGCCGGTCCAGATGAGATCGCCCACCTTGAGGCCGGCCTGCTGGGCAAACATGTGGGTCAGCGCAGCATAGGAGGCGATATTGAAGGGCACGCCCAGGAACATATCTGCTGAGCGCTGGTAGACCTGCAGCGACAACGTGTCATTGGCCACGTAGAGCTGGAAGAGCAGGTGGCAGGGCATAAGCGCCATCTGGTCGAGCTCCGATACATTCCACGCGGAGACCAGGTTGCGGCGCGAGTCCGGGTTATTCTTCAAAGTGTCGAGTGCCTGCTGGATTTGGTCGATGTGCCTCCCATCCGGGGTGGGCCAGGAGCGCCACTGCACGCCGTAGACCGGGCCCAAATCGCCATTCTCATCGGCCCACTCGTTCCAAATGCGCACGTTATTATCCTGCAGGAATTTCACATTGGAATCGCCACGCAGGAACCACAGCAGCTCGCCGATGATCCCGCGAAAGTAGACCTTCTTCGTGGTCAGCAACGGGAAGGATTCCGCAAGGTTATAGCGCAGCTGCGCGCCGAAAATGGAGCGCGTGCCGGTGCCGGTGCGATCGCCTTTGGCCGTGCCTTCTTCGAGGACGCGGCGGAGGAGATCCTCATAAGGAGTCTCAATCATAGGCACCAGTTTAGAAGCCGCCATTCTCCTCGGCAAAGGCCGCGGCGTGCTCTAGAATCTCGTCTTTGAGCTCGGGGCGGCAGATGAGCAGATCGGGGATGAAGGTGTCCTCGTTATTGAAGGTAATGGGGCTGCCATCGAGGCGGGAGCAGTGCAGGCCGGCTGCCATGGCAACGCCGACCGGGGCGGCCTGGTCCCATTCGTATTGGCCGCCGGCGTGAATATAACCGTCATAATCACCAAGCAACACGTGCATGGCCTTAGCACCGGCAGAGCCTATGCCCTCGGTCTCGTAACCCATCTTTTCTGCGATATAGCCGGCCACCTTGGGCGGGCGATTGCGGGAGATGACGAATTTCTTGGATAGCGGGCCGGCGACGGCGCGCACATCGGAGGACTTGAAGGTGACGCCGTAATCCGGCAGGCCCACCGCGGCATGGACTGGGGTACCGTCCTCAATGAGTGCGATGTGCACCGCCCAGTCCTGGCGGCCGGTGGCAAATTCCTTGGTGCCGTCAAGCGGGTCCACGATCCAGACGCGCTTCTTTTTTAGCCGGGCAAGGTCATCGGAGGCTTCCTCAGAGAGCACGCCATCGCCGGGCCGGTGCTGTTCTAATACGCGGGCGATCCATTCTTGGGCGGCATCATCTCCGGCATCGCCAAGCGAAAGGCCCCGCAGCAGGCCACCATTGCGCACGCCCTTTAAAATCTCGCCGCAGCCTTGGGCGAGCGAATTGGTCAGGCGGGAATCAGAAATCTCGACGGTCATGGTGCCCACATTACAACGGGGACTAGAGTGTGGTCATGCCAGAAAACATCCTCGAGCGCTTTCGCCCCCAAGTGGCGCGGTGGTTCCAGGACGTTTTTGCCGCTCCCACCGCGGTACAAGCCCAGGCCTGGGACAAGATTTCCCGCGGGGATCACGCCCTAATGGTTGCCCCCACGGGTTCTGGTAAGACGCTCGCGGCGTTCTTATGGGCGCTGAATAACCTGGTGGCGCGCGAAGGACAACTGGCCCTGCCGGTAGGAAACGCCGCAGGCTCCGCCACCGGCGTGCGGGTGTTGTATATCTCGCCACTCAAAGCGCTGGGCGTGGACGTGGAAAATAACCTGCGGGCGCCGCTCACTGGCATTGCGCGCACCGCGGAAAAGCTGGGCCTGGAGGCACCGAATATTTCCGTGGGCGTGCGCTCGGGCGATACACCCTCGGCAGAGCGCTCCCGGCAGGTGCGCAAGCCGCCGGATATCCTCATTACCACCCCGGAATCGGCATATTTGATGCTGACCTCAAAGGCGGCGGGGATTTTGAAAACCGTTGATACCGTCATCATCGATGAAATCCACGCGCTGGCCGGCACCAAGCGCGGCGCGCACCTCGCCCTCACGCTGGAGCGCCTGCAAGAAATTGCGGGCGACTTTCAGCGCATCGGGCTTTCTGCCACGGTGCGCCCGCTTTCGGCAGTCTCGGATTTCTTGGGAGGCAATCGCCCGGTGGAAATCGTGGCGCCGGAGGCCCACAAGAAGTGGGACCTGGACGTGCGCGTGCCAGTAGAGGATATGTCGGCTCTTCCCACGCCGGAGGCGGGCTCGACCATTGGGGAGCTCACCGTCGATGATGCCATCGGCATTACCGGCGGGCCGGAAGGCAGCGGGGACGGCATGGAGGAATTCGGCGGGGAAGAAGACACCGCGCTGCCCACCGCGAATTCCATCTGGCCGTTTATTACCCAGGACCTTTATGCAGACATCATGGCGCATCGCTCCACGCTAGTCTTTGTGAACTCGCGGCGCAGCGCCGAGCGCCTGACCAGCCGGCTTAACGAGCTATACGCGCAGGAATATGACCCGGATTCGCTCTCGCCGGAAACCCGGCGCGATCCCGCCCAGCTGATGGCGCACTCGCACGTTGCGGGCAAGGCGCCGGCAGTCATCGCGCGGGCGCACCACGGCTCGGTATCCAAGGACGAGCGCGCCATGACGGAAACGATGCTAAAGGAAGGCACGCTGAAAGCCGTGGTGGCCACGAGCTCGCTGGAGCTGGGCATTGACATGGGCGCGGTGGATTTGGTGGTGCAGGTGGAATCACCGCCCTCGGTGGCCTCGGGCCTGCAGCGCGTGGGCCGCGCCGGGCACCATGTGGGTGCGGTATCGCACGGCGCGTTTTATCCCAAGCACCGCGCGGACCTGGTGCAATCCACGCTGACGGTTGCGCGCATGCGCGGCGGAATGATTGAAAAGATGCATACCCCGCGCAACCCGCTGGACGTGCTCGCGCAGCAGACCGTGGCGGCGGTCGCTGCAGCGGGCGAGGAAGGCTTAAGCGCGGATGACTGGTATGACACCGTCAAGCGCAGCCATCCTTACCGCGAGCTGGCCCGCGAGGTCTATGATTCCGTGATTGATCTGGTCAGCGGCGTTTACCCATCCACGGATTTTGCGGAGCTAAAACCCCGCGTGGTCTATGACCGGGTATCCGGTGTGATGACCCCGCGCCCAGGGGCGCAGCGAGTAGCCGTGACTAGCGGCGGCACCATCCCGGATAGGGGAATGTTTGGCGTCTTCCTCTATAGCGGTGGGGAGTCTGGGAAGGCCCCGCGCCGGGTGGGCGAGCTTGATGAAGAAATGGTTTATGAATCCCGCGTGGGCGATGTCTTTACCTTGGGCGCGACCAGCTGGCGCATCGAGGAGATCACCCGCGATCAGGTCCTAGTCACGCCCGCGCCGGGGCATACGGGCCGGCTGCCATTTTGGAATGGCGATGGCGCCGGGCGCCCCTATGAGCTGGGCCAGGCCTTGGGCGAGTACCGCCGCGAGGTGAATACGGACCCGAGCATTATCGCGGATGCTGATGAGAATGCCCGCAGCAATATCTTGTCCTACCTGCGCGAACAGCAGGAGGCCACCGGCATTATTCCGGATGAAAAGACGCTCGTGCTCGAGCGCTTCAAGGATGAGTTGGGGGACTGGCGCGTGGTACTGCATACGCCCTTTGGCCGGCCGGTTAACTCCGCCTGGGCCTTGGCGGTGGGTGCGCGGGTGGGGGAGCGCACCGGCATGGACCCGCAGGCGGTGGCCGGCGATGATGGCATCGTGCTGCGCCTGCCCGAGGGCGAGGCCGATCCTGATGGCACGATTTTTGCCTTCGACGCCGACGATATTGCCGATGTCGTGGCCGAGCAGGTGGGCAATTCCGCGCTCTTTGCCTCCCGCTTCCGCGAGTGCGCGGCCCGCGCGCTGCTTTTGCCCCGCCGCAATCCCGGCAAGCGCGCCCCGCTATGGCAGCAGCGCCAGCGCGCCGAGCAGCTCTTGGACGTCGCCCGCAAGTACCCGTCCTTTCCCATCATTTTGGAAACGGTGCGCGAGTGCGTGCAGGACGTCTACGATGTGCCGGCGCTGCAGGAGGTCATGCGCGATCTGGGGCACCGCCGCGTGCGAATTGCGGAGGTCACCACGGATCAGCCTTCGCCCTTTGCCTCCTCGCTGCTTTTTAATTACACCGGCGCCTTCATGTACGAGGGCGATTCCCCGCTGGCGGAAAAGCGGGCGGCAGCCCTTGCCCTTGACCCGGCGCTTTTGGCCAAGCTGCTTGGCACGGTGGAGCTGCGCGAGCTCTTGGATCCCGCGATCATCGATGAGGTCCATGCCCAGCTGCAGCGCACCGCACCCTCGCGCCGGGCGCGCACCACCGAGGAGGTCGCAGATCTACTCCGCGTGCTTGGCCCCATCCCGGTCGAGGAGTTGGGCGAGCATACGGATGTTCCCTTAGCGGCCCTGGATAGCCTGGGCTCGCGCATTATGCGGGTGCGCATCGGAGGGTGCGAGCACCTTGCCCAGTCCCAGGACGCGGCGCTGCTTCGCGATGCCCTCGGTGTTCCCATCCCTCCCGGCATCCCCGCCCAGGTCGCCACGCTTGCCGATGCCCTCCCACAGCTCATCAGCCGCTGGGCGCGCACCCGCGGCCCGTTCGTGCTCGCGGACTTAACCGCTGCCTTCGGAATTTCCGTCTCCGCTGCACACACCACCCTGACAGGCCTGGATTCGATCGTGGAGGGCCATTATCGTCAGGGAATAGAGGAGCAGGAGTACTGCGCCGCCGAGGTGCTAAAGACCATTCGCTCGCGCTCGCTTGCGGCTGCGCGCGCGGATACCGAGCCGGTCTCCGGCGCCGCCTTCGCCCGCTTCCTCCCGGAATGGCACGGCATTGCGCCCGCAGGGAAGCGGCCGGCACTCCGCGGTGCCGATGGCGTATTTTCCGCTATCGAGCAGCTCGCCGGGGTGCGCCTGCCGGCTTCTGCCTGGGAATCCATCATTTTGCCCGCCCGCGTGGGGGATTATTCGCCCCGCATGCTAGATGAGCTAACCGCCAATGGCGAGGTGATGATCGTCGGCGCCGGAAAGGCCGGGGCAGCCGACCCGTGGGTGATGCTGCTGCCTACCGATTACGCCGCCCAGCTCGCCCCCGAAACCGATCCGGAGGGCGTAAGCATGCTGCAGCGCGCCATTTTAGGCGTGCTCGAGCGCGGCGGCGGCTTCCTCTTTTCCGATATCGCCGCCGAGGTCCCCGGTACCGCCGAGGAGACTCGCGAGGCCCTCTGGGGGCTGGTGGAAATGGGCCTGGCCAGCCCGGATTCCTTCGCACCCATCCGCACGCGCTTATCGTCAGGCGGGCGAGGGGCCTCCCGTGCCGGCCGCGGTTCTACCGCCCACCGCTCCAAGCGGCGGCCCACGCGCTCGCGGCTGCGCATGGGCCGCACCTCGTTCGCCCAGACCCAAAACGCCAACGGAGGAGCCGGCCAGACCCCACCCGATATGCTCGGACGCTGGTCGCTGGCGGTGCCCGCCGCCCAAGATGCCACCTCGCGGTCCGTGGCACACGGCGAGGCCTGGCTGGATCGCTACGGTGTGGTCACCCGCGGTTCCGTGGTGGCAGAAGACGTCCTCGGTGGCTTCGCCCTGGCCTATAAGGTCCTGTCCGGCTTTGAGGAATCCGGCAAGGCCATGCGCGGCTATGTCATTGAGGATCTCGGCGCCGCGCAATTTTCCACCCCGGCCATTATCGATCGCCTCCGCGGCCTGGCGGATTCCCCCGATGTCACCGGCTGGCCGTCTGGCACCACCGATCCAGAAACCTTCGTGCTCGCCGCCGTGGATCCCGCTAACCCCTACGGCGCGGCGTTACCCTGGCCGCAGCGCGACGATGCCGATGGCAAAGCCACCGGCGGGCCGGCCCGCTCCGCCGGGGCACTGGTCGTGCTGTGCGATGGCCTCCCCATCGCCCACCTCACCCGCGGCGGCAAGACCTTGACCACGTTCATCGACGCCCTGCCCGGTGGAATCGAGACCACCGACGTCTACGCCCGCCTCCTGTCCTCGCTCGTAGAACTCATCGCCGCCGGGCACATGTCGCCGCTGGTGATTGAAAAGTGCAATGGTAACCCCATCCACCACACCCCAGCGGCTAATATCCTGCGCTCGCTCGGGGCAGGCATTACCCCAAAGGGCATACGCATTGCCGGGCAGGCCGCCCCGCCGCGCGCTCCGCAGAGCGGAGCGCGCGGCAGTTCGCTTGTTGACTCACGGGGTGGCTCGAGCGGTGGCCTGCGCGGCGGCAGGCGCGCCTCCGAGGCCATCGAGGAGCTCAGCTTCGACGATCCGCCCCCGCCCCCGCCACCTCGCAACTCCGGTGGCTTCCGCCCGCGCGGCGGGTACCGTCGCTAGCGCCACCTGCCTGCAGGTGTATTTTGGTGGGGCCACAGTGTCTGAGGCCCACGGAAGGAGGCCAGCCCCCATGCCCGAAGGCGATTCCGTCCTACAACTTTCGCGCCGGCTGCAGTTTATGGCCGGGCGCGAGGTCACCGGCTGTTCCGTGCGCGTACCGCAGCACGCCACCGTTAACCTCATCGGCACCATCTGTGAGCGCGTGTGGCCGTATGGCAAACACCTCTTCATGCAATTCGACCAGACCATCGTGCACACCCACCTAAAAATGGAGGGCACTTGGGCCATCCACTACGCCGGCGACCGCTGGCGCAAGCCCGGCCATAGCGCGCGCATCGTGCTGCAGCTAGCCCATTCACCGCGCGATATTGAACTGGTGGGCCACTGGTTGGGCATTGTCGATATCTTCGACGCGGATCAATACTTTAGCCGCATCGCGCACCTTGGCCCGGATATCTTGGACCCCGACTGGGACCGCGAAGAGGCGGTGCGCCGCTTGCGCGCGCGACCCGAGCGCAGCATCGGCACGGCGCTATTAGACCAGAAGGTCGTGGCGGGCATTGGCAATGAATACCGCGCCGAAATCTGCTTTCTCGCCGGCGTTCACCCGGCCACCCCGGTGGCAGAAGTGGATGTGGAACAGGTATTGGACATCGGCAAGCGCATCATGTGGGCCAACCGGAACTCGCCCATCCGCGTGACCACCGGCGTGCGCCGGGCCGGGGAGACCACCTATGTCTTTGGGCGCAACCGCAAGCGCTGTCGGCGCTGCGGCACCATTATTCAGAAAGATTCCCTGGGCGGCGTTGACCGCGGCGGGGATGAGGGAGAATTAGAGCGCATCATCTGGTTCTGCCCGCACTGCCAGCCGCTCTAAGGTTCCTTTACGCTTTTCGCGCTAAGCTGGCGGGCATGCGATCACTACTAAATCTTGTATTTAATATCATCTGGTTACTCTCCGGCGGCATCGTTCTTGCGCTGGGTTACTTCCTCTTCGGCATCATCGCCTGCATCTTCATCGTGACGATTCCGGCGGGCGTGGCCTCGTTCCGCATGGGTCAGTTCGCCCTGTGGCCGTTCGGCCGCTCCGTGGTTGAGCCCCGCAAGGGCACCGGCGGAATGTCTTCCATCTCCAATGTCATCTGGTTCGTCATCGCTGGTCTGTGGCTATCCATCGGCCACGTCGTGACCGCCGTCATCCAGGCGATTACCATCATCGGTATCCCCGTTGCCTGGGCCAACCTCAAGATGATTCCAGTGACCTGCTTCCCCTTCGGCCGCAAGGTTGTTAGCTCGAAGAACATCCCGGCCGGCTGGCAGCCCATGGTGAAGCTGTAAATTCACCTCGCCTGAAAGCGCCCGGCCCGAAGCGAAATGTTGCTTCGCGGCTGGGCGCTTTAGTGATCTGTGGTGCTTAGGCACGAACATGTCCAAAACAACCGCGTTTGTCTCTTTTTGAGGGCGATATTTTTAAGAACGCGGTTGTTTTGGACACTTTTACGTGCCCGGGGCGCCTGGGCACGGGCACGCTCGGGCCGGAACTAACGGTTGGCGCGGTACCAGCCGATGAGCTTATCGGTGGACTGGTCGCCGGAATCTACCTCTTGGCTGCCGGAGACGGCAGGGGCCAGGTCATTGGCCTGCTGCTTGCCCATCTCCACGCCCCATTGGTCGAAGGAGTTGATATCCCAGATGATGCCCTGGGTAAAGACGATGTGCTCGTAGAGCGCAATGAGCGCGCCCAGGGTGGAGGGGGTAAGCTCCTCGGCCATAATCGTGGTGGTGGGCCGGTTGCCCGGCATCACCTTGTGCGGTACGAGGTCTTCGTCAACTCCCTCGGCGGCGATTTCTTCAGCCGTCTTGCCAAAGGCCAGCACCTTGGTTTGGGCGAAGAAATTGCCCATGAGCAAGTCATGCATCGAGCCGGTGCCGTCCGCGGTGGGGAAATCCTCCTTGGGGCGGGCAAAGCCGATGAAGTCCGCCGGGATGAGGCGGGTGCCCTGGTGCATGAGTTGGTAAAAGGCGTGCTGGCCGTTGGTACCCGGCTCGCCCCAGTAAATTTCGCCGGTGTTTCCAGTGGTGACCGCGGTGCCATCGCGGCGCACGGACTTGCCGTTAGATTCCATGGTCAGCTGTTGTAGGTAGGCCGGGAAGCGGCCGAGGTCCTGCGCATACGGCAAGACGGCGTGGGTTTGGGCGCCAAAGAAATTGGTGTACCAGATGCCCAGCAGGCCCATAAGAACGGGCACATTGCGCTCTAGCGGGGTGGTGCGGAAGTGCTCATCCATGGCGTGGAAACCTTCCAACAAGCGCATGAAGTCCATCGGGCCAATGGTGCACATCAAGGACAGGCCGATGGCGGAATCGAGGGAGTAGCGACCGCCCACCCAATCCCAGAACGGGAACATGTTGTCCGTATCGATGCCGAATTTCTCCACCTGCTCCGCATTGGTGGATACGGCCACGAAGTGCTTGGCTACGGCGGATTCATCGCCATCGAATTGATCGATGAGCCAGCGGCGGGCCGCGTGCGCATTGGTCAGGGTTTCTTGCGTAGTAAAGGACTTGGAGGAAACGATAAAAAGGGTGGAGCCGGCATCGAGCCCGTCCAAGGTGGCGGCCATATCGGAAGGATCCACGTTGGAGACGAACTCCGCGGAAATGCCGGCCACCTCATAGGAGCGCAGAGCCTCTGCGGCCATGGCGGGGCCGAGGTCAGAACCGCCAATGCCGATATTGACCACCTTTTTAATGGTGTGGCCGGTATGCCCCAACCAAGAGCCGGAGCGCAGGGCGGTGGCGAAATCGCGCATGCGGCCCAAGACCTCGTGGACATCGGCGGCGACATCTTGGCCATCGACGTGCAGGTCATCTTCTGCCGGCAGGCGCAGGGCGGTGTGCAGCACAGCGCGATTCTCGGTGTTATTGAGATGCTCGCCTGCAAACATGGCATCGCGGCGGCCTTCCACATCGGCGGCGCGGGCGACCTCGACTAGGTGCTGGAGGATGTCTTCATCGATGAGGTTTTTGGATAAATCCACGTGCAGGCCGGCGGCGTCGAAGGTGTAGTTCTCGGCGCGGTTCGCGTCTGTGGCGAAGAGATCGCGCAGGAGCATGTCCTGCTTATCTTCAAATACCTTGACCAGGTCTTTCCACTGGGGCGATGCGGTGATATCCATGGCAATTGGCCTTTCTGGCGACGAGCGCATTGGCAATGTGTACCCCTCCCACCGTAGTCGAGAATGAGTGCCAACGGCACCGCGAAGAGTGTGGCATTTAGAGGATGAGGGCGCCCGCCCAGCCGGCGATAAGGAGAGGGATATTGAAGTGGATAAAGGTGGGGATGACGGAGTCACGGATGTGATCGTGTTGGCCATCGGCGCCGAGGCCGGCGGTGGGGCCGAGGGTGGAATCGGAGGCGGGGGAGCCGGCATCGCCAAGCGCGCCTGCCGTACCGATGAGCGCTACCGTGGCCGCGGGGCTAAAGCCGAGCGAGGCGCACAGGGGAACGTAGATAACGGAGATGATGGGCAAGGTGGAAAAGGACGAGCCGATACCCATGGTGACCACCAGGCCGACTAAAAGCATGGCGCCTGCGGAGAGAAACTTATTGGTGCCAAAGAGGTTGGCGGTGGCATCGACAAGCGGGCCGACTTCCTCCGTCGCCGTCATGACGGAGGCAAAGCCCTGCGCGGTGATCATGATAAAGCCGATAAGCGCCATCATTTTCATGCCGTTGGTAAAAACGTCATCGGCGTGCTTCCAATCCACCGCGCCGGAAATGAGCAAGATACCCAGGCCGGTCAGGGCGCCGACGAGCAGGCCATCGGATTCGAAATCGAGCGTCTGCATGATGATTTGGACGGCGAAGGTGGCAATAATCGCCAGGATGGAGACCCAGATTTTATACGTCGAGGGTGTTTCCTGGTGCTCTTTAGCGGCAATAGGCCGGTCCTCGTACTCGCGCGGGGCGCGGTAGCTGATAAAGATGGCGATGAGCAGGCCGGCGAGCATGCCCAGGGCGGGGATGGCCATGACCTGCATAATATTGATATTGGAGGTATCCAGGCCCGCCTCTTCAATATTGAAGAGCAAAATATCGTTCAAATAGATGGACCCGAATCCCACCGGAATGAACATGTAGGTGGTGATAAGGCCGAAGGTCAGGCACGTGGTGATAAGCCGGCGATCCAGCTTTAGCTTATTCATCACCGCCAATAGCGGCGGGACGAGCAGCGGGATGAAGGCAATGTGAACGGGGATGAGGTTCTGGCTCATCACGGCCATGGCGATAAGGCCAAGAACGAGCATCCACTTGGTGGTGGCCGCGGCCTTGGGATCTAATTCACCGGTGCCGCCGAGCTTGGCGATGAGAAAGCTGGCCAGGATCTGCGGTAGCCCGGCGGAGGCAACACCCATCGCAAAGGCGCCCAAGAGGGCATAACTTAAGGCAATCTTGGCGCCGCCGCCGAGCCCGTCCTGGAAGGCGACCATGGTGGCATCCAGGCCCATGCCGGATAGGAGGCCGCCGACGATTGCACCGATGAAAAGCGCCACCACCACGTGCACGCGCAGGAGGGCAAGCGCGAGCATGACGATGACGGCGATGAGTACTGCATTCATGCCCCGAAAGCGTACTGCATAGTATGGGTGAGCTCGTAATTAATCCGAGGGGTTGAGTGATGGCTTTACCCCAGACGGCCGCGCCCCATGCGCAGTAGGGCAGAGGCGATGGTGGGGCCTTCCTCCCCAAGTTCCGCGCGAAACTCATTGAGGATGGCGATCTCGCGGGTGTGTACCAAGCGCGTGCCGCCGGAGCTCATGCGGGTGCGACCCACCGCGCGGGAGACCTCTGTACGGCGCTTGACCGCATTCAAGATGATCTGATCCAGGCGGTTGATTTCCTCGCGATACTGCTGGATTTCCGCATCAGATAGGGGATCATCCGTGCCAGTGGGCGTGCGGATATCCAAGCCATTGTCAACGATGGATTCATTATTTTCAGCGGTCATGGTCTCTTATTGTGCCACTTCGCCGTGCCAAGGTGCCACTCGGTTAGGTATTTAGAAAACGCTGTGTACGCCGCAAATACGGGCCATGTCCGGTGGGGCTAGTAGGTTGGTAGGCATTATGACGAATAACTCTCCATTTAGCCCTTCTTCCACCCCGCGCGAACCCGCATCTGGCACTACCTCCCGTGGCGGCTTTGCCCCTAGCCAGAATCCCTTTGGTAGCACGCCCAGGCCCGCGGAATCCGATCCTTTAACCCAAGGATTGAACCCGCAGCAATTAGAGGCGGTTACCCACACCGGCAGGCCCCTGCTGATCGTCGCCGGTGCGGGTTCCGGTAAGACCGCGGTGCTGACTCGCCGCATCGCGTACCTTATGCGCCATCGCGGGGTTAACCCGTGGGAAATCCTCGCCATTACCTTTACCAATAAGGCCGCCGCGGAGATGAAAGAGCGCGTGGGCTCTCTGGTAGGTCCGGTGGCCGAGCGCATGTGGGTGTCCACCTTCCACTCCATCTGCGTGCGCATCCTGCGCCAGAACGCGCAGCTTGTACCTGGACTAAATACCAACTTCACCATTTATGATGGCGACGATGCCCGCCGGCTTTTATCCATGATTGCCAAGGACATGCAGCTGGATCTGAAGAAATACACCCCGCGCGTGCTGGCGAACCAGATCTCCAACCATAAGAACGAGCTCGTGGGCCCGGCTGAGGCGGCAGAAAAGGCGCAGCAGACCAAGAATCCGTTTGAGACAACCGTGGCGGATGTCTACGTCGAGTACCAGCGCCGCCTGCGCGCGGCCAATGCGGTGGACTTTGATGACCTCATCGGGGAAGTAGTGCGCATTTTCACCGAGCACCGCCAGGTGGTGGAGTTTTATCGCCGCCGGTTTAAGCACGTGCTGATTGATGAGTACCAGGACACCAACCACGCCCAGTACGCGCTGGTTGCAGCGTTGGTGGGCAAGGGCGAGCTGGGCCCCGATGCCCCAGAGCTGTGCGTAGTGGGTGATTCCGATCAGTCCATTTACGCCTTCCGCGGCGCCACTATCCGCAATATCGAGGAATTCGAGCGCGATTACCCGCAGGCACACACCATTTTATTGGAGCAGAACTACCGCTCCACGCAGACCATTTTGAACGCGGCCAATGCCGTGATTGCGAAAAATGAGAACCGGCGGGAGAAAAACCTGTGGACCGCGCACGGCGATGGCGAATCCATCGTGGGGTATGTGGCGGATAATGAGCACGATGAAGCCCGCTTTATCGCCGCGGAGATTGATGCGCTGGCGGATAAGGGCCACAGCTACTCCGATATCGCCGTGATGTACCGGACCAATAATGCCTCCCGTGCGCTGGAGGATATCTTCATTCGTTCCGGCATTCCCTACAAGGTCGTTGGCGGAACGCGCTTTTACGAACGCCGCGAAATCCGCGATATGGTGGCCTACCTGCGCATTATGGATAACCCCGACGATACGGTGAGCCTGCGCCGCATCATCAACGTCCCCAAGCGCGCCATCGGCGATAAGGCCCAGGGCCAGATTGCCCTGCACGCGGAAAACCAGGGGATAAGCTTTGGCAAGGCGCTTGCCGATGTCCCCCGGGGCGACGTCCCCGGCCTCGGCACCCGCGCCGTTAATGCCGTTACCAAATTCAACGACATGATGGATGGAATCCGCGCACAAATCCCAGGCATGCGCGATGAGGTGACCGGCCAGCCCGATTTGGGCGAACTGCTCACCGCAATCCTGGATGCCACCGGTTATAAGGCGGAGCTAGAAAACTCCAATGATCCGCAGGACGGCGCGCGCCTCGATAACCTCAATGAGCTGGTGTCCGTAGCCCGCGAATTTACCTCGGAGGCTGCCAACCAGTTGGCCGCTGCTGGTGCGGATGCCGTCGAACCCAATGAGCTATTAGAAGAAGGCGAAGCCGCGCCGGGCTCGTTGCAAGCCTTTTTGGAGAAGGTCTCCCTAGTTGCGGATGCGGATCAGATTCCGGATTCTGAGACCGGGGTAGTGACCATGATGACCCTGCATACGGCCAAGGGCTTGGAGTTTCCCGTCGTCTTTGTCGCAGGCTGGGAGGACGGCCAATTCCCGCACATGCGCTCGCTGGGTAACCCGAAGGAATTAAGCGAAGAGCGCCGCCTGGCCTACGTGGGCATTACTCGCGCCCGCGAAAAGTTGTACCTCACGCGCGCCATCTTGCGCTCTGCGTGGGGCAATCCGGTAACCAATCCCGCCAGTCGCTTCCTCGCCGAGATCCCAGAGGATCTCATCGACTGGCGGCGAGAGGATTCTGATAGTGATCTCACCGGTTACTGGGGAGCCGATGACTATCAATATGGCCGGAGCTATCGCCGCGGTTCTAGCGGCGGCTATTCCGGCGGTGGGGGTGCTGGGTTTGGCCAGCGCGCTACGTCTTCCCCTTCGCAACGCACTCGCCAGCCTGCAGCTAATTCCATGCCGAAGAATAAGAACCTCAACCTTGCTGTAGGAGACCGCGTCAATCACGCGAAGTACGGGCTTGGAACCGTGATTGAAACGGCCGGTTCCGGCGCCCGCGCCACGGTGACCGTGGACTTCGGTTCCTCTGGCAAGGTGCGGCTCATGCTCATCGGCGGTGTGCCGATGGAAAAGCTCTAGACCGAAATCCCGCGCTCGTCGAACCAGCCCACTGGGTCAACGGCTGCGCCGCCGCCTGGGTGGATTTCGAAGTGCAGGTGCGGGCCGGTGGAGCGGCCCTCATTGCCGATGTCCGCGATGTGGTCGCCGGCAGAAACGTGGTCTCCCACATTGACGCGCAGCGAGTTGGCGGGCATGTGGCCGTAGACAGAGATGCTGCCATCGACGTGCTGGATGCGAATCCAGTTGCCAAAGCCTTGTGCTGGACCGGAGTTAATGACTGTGCCGTCCATGACGGAGTAGATCGGGGTTCCGACTGGGTTAGCGACGTCGATGCCGTTGTGCATCGCGCCCCAGCGCATACCGAAACCCGAGGTCAAGGTGCCGGAGGTGGGAAAGACCACCGTATTGCCAGCGGCGTCCTTGCCACGCTCAGGGGTCAGCCCGGAGCGGTCTCCCTCGGGAGCGAAGGCTTCCCGCAGGCCTGGAACGGAGGAGGGGTCCAAGACGATGTTGACTCCGCCGGATTCATTCTGGCTAAATTCCGGGACCGCATCGCCGTTGAGTACACCAACGGCGGTATTTGCGAGGCCGACGGCGGCGTCGATCACGCCTGCGTTATCAACGTTGGTGGCTTGCGGCTCAGAGGAGCCATTGGAAACGTCCACGCTGGCCACTGGATCAGCAGCAAAAGCGGAGGTGCCGGTAGCAAAAACGGTGCCAAGCGTGATGATGCTTAGCGCTACATTCCTGCGTGCGCGGTTCATGCGCTTCATAAGTTTAAGTCCTTTTCATGGCTGTGCATGGTCTCGAGGCGCGCAAACCTTGAAGGTTTCGCGTCTTTCAACTGCCCTGTGCGACACGCCGAGGGAATGGAAATACCCCATTTGGTGGTCGCTTGTGGCAACGAGTTAAAAGTTAGCCTGCCCATGGGTACCGCGCAATCTGGAAAAATGCTGGTAGAAACCACGATTATTCGAAAAGTTTCGAACATGCCAGCTTGTTGCGCGTGTTACGAAAGTGGCCAAAGTTGCGGGTTTGAAGTACTGGTTTAAGCTCTGGGGGTAGCTGGCGGGGGTGCTGGGATGGGCTTGTCGGTGTCGAGCCGGAAAACTGCCATTTACCTGCGACAAGGCCCTGTACTGGACTCGGCTGAAAGCGTCTTGGGGTCCCTGTCGGGCAGGGTCATTCCTAAGGGCGTTAGAAGGGGAGCTGGCTACCAAATTTGTGCAGTTGTTGTTGAATTTGTGGGCCGAAAGCGTTGACCGCACCGATTCCTATACTGATGGCCAGTGCGCCCGCAATGACACCGATGATCCCCCAGAACTGCGGCTTGGAAGAGAGGGAATCAGCAACCGGTAGTTGGTGATCTGCAGCGTCTTCAGCATCCATGAGGTGGGCTTGAGAGTGATCTGAGGTGGAGCCTAAGGGTAAGCAATCGGCGAGCTCCTCGATAGTATAAAACGTTGAGTCAGCGGCAATAGGCTCACAGCCATCGTGGAACGGGATTTCCTTTTCGTTGTAGAGCATCCGCACAAGGGTCTCTCCGCGATCATTTTGGAATGCGTCCCATTGAATATTCGCGCCCATCGGGGAGACGGTATCACCACGCCATGCGGAGTTATCCCAGCTGTATAAATCATCCTCTGGGACACCTTGTTCGGAACCAGGCAGCTTCAGTAGGGCAGCCAGCGGGATGATGGTCTCGGCGTGGCCGAAGCGATAATTGGCCGCCACGTCGCCGCCAGCAGCGCGGTCCTGAACGTTTCTAATCATCTCCTCAAGCAGTGGTTCATAGTTGTCGTAGGCAATCGTCTGGCCCTGGATAGCCGGGCCTTTCTCATAGAAGTCTTCTACGTCAAGCAGGTACGCAAAGGTTGGTCCGCTGTTATCGTCCATGTACTCATCAAAGATCCACCCCTCCGCCGGGGCCTTTTCCTCGTGCTCCAAAGCTGGAGCGATGATGTAGAGGTTGTAGAACTGCAAGGCGGCGTCAACGATGCCCTCAACGGATTTATCGTCCTTTTCTCGGGCGGAAAAGCGAACGGAGCCATCTGCTAAACCGTTGATAAATTCTGGCGTAAAAATCTTAGCCAGCAAGCTGCGTGCAGCCTGCTGCGACTCTGGCTTGGCGTAGGCCTGTTGTAGTTTTTCCTGTAAAGCCTGAGAGTCCTTCCACTCTGTATAGCGCTGATAGGATGCAGCGTTTTTATCCTTGTGTGCGTACATCAGGTCAGGGCGTGCGGCGATATTAACGTGGCCATCTTTCGTGTCATCGTCCAAGTGTGTGGCCAGTGAAGGGGACTGTTCCAGTAGACCTTCCCCGAAGTTCCACCCAGAGTCATTGGCGCGGTCCTCTCCAGAGGAAGTGAAGCTCACCTTGAGGTCCTCGGCGGCAATCGATCCCAGTAGCTCCGCATTGCGCTGTGCATTGCGCTTGCCGATGCCCCTGAGCTCTTCTCGTCCCACTTCCGTCAGGTTTCCATAACCGGCTTCTTGGCCAGGGCCACCGGATAGCTCTCGGTTTACCGCTATCATGGCCTCTACTTGCGGGATGAGCTTTGTACCGAGCTCGGTAAGCTGATCGCGTTGTTGGGCATACTCCAGCATCTGCTGCGCGAGGTCATCGTATTTAAAGCTTGATAGGCCGCGGGATCCGTGGCGATCTACCGTTGAGGTGTAAATCTGGTGAAACCCACTGGGGGCTTCGGCGTAGCTTGATCCCTGTGGCTGGTAATGCTGCTTGGTGGAGTAGTAGGTGGCGCCTTCGGAAGCTAGAGCTGGTGCGGGCGCGAGGGTACAGCTCAGGGCAGTGATGAGGGAGAGAGTGCGTGTACGCATATGAGTATTCCTTGCTGGAGAGCTGGATAAAAAGACAGCTGACAGCTTAAGGGCCGCATCTTGCAATCACATGGCATGTAGGTAAATTGCGGGAATACTTTTCGGCTCTCGGCGGAGTGTGCGACGCATCCGCGAATTGGGATTGAATTCTGCTGCTGCGAGCGAGCGGAGGTGGATGAGACAGTAGGTATAGCAAAAGCGCCGCAGAGGATGTCTGCGGCGCTTTAACAAGAAGGGAAGAAGGCTCTTAGAGCTGGATGCCTCGCTCGGCCAGCCATGCCTGTGGGTCAACGGCGTCACCGGAGTTCGGGTGAACCTCGAAGTGGAGGTGAGAACCGGTGGAGAAGCCCATGGAGCCCATACCGGCTATCTTCTGGCCGGCACGCACGTGCTCGCCCACGGCAACGTCGAGGGTCTGCATGTGGCCATAGACGGTCATGGTGCCGTCATCGTGGAGGATGCGGATCCACTGGCCGTAGCCGGAGGCAGGGCCGGAATCGATAACGGTGCCGTCCATGATGGAGAAGATGGGGGTTCCAATGGCGTTGGCGATGTCAACGCCGGCGTGGAACGAACCCCAGCGCGGCCCGAAGCCGGAGGTGAAGGCGCCTTCAGCGGGGCGGGCAATGGAGGGGGCGCGAGCGGCAAGGTCCTCGGCGGCGCGGTCAGCGGAAGCCTGGATGGACTTGCTCAGCTGGTCCACCAAGTTGGTGACCGGCTTTGCCTCAGCAACGTTGAGGATCTGCGGTGCAGCATCGGAGGAGCCTGCTGGGGCGTTGTTAACCTCGGAAGTATCAGCGGCAAGCTTGTAGTCAACAGACTGCGTCTTGGTGGTGGTAGTTGCAGTGTTGTCGGACTCAACGTTAGCGGCAGCTGCGCCGCCTACGCCGGCGGTGGATACGGCACCGGCTGCAACGGTCATGACAGCGATACGACCCTTGGTGGTCTGCGAGGTGACAATCTTGCGATGGCGGCCGGCGCCACGCTGAACTTTGCTTCGCATTAAATCTTCTTTCGTATCTTTCACAATCTTCAAAAAGAGCGTTACATCGTCTCTGGGGTAGTTACGAGATTGTGACCTTCTTGTTACCAACGAGATGTAACAGTAGCGTCTCAAAAAGATAACAGCAAGCCAAAAGTTGTTTTTTTCTCGGGCCGATCTGGAATAAGCCTACATGCAGGCAACTTCTGGAGAATTTTACGCATGGTGCGATATAGATCTCTTAAAGCCAAGCCCCCGCGGTAGCCCCGAGTCTGTAATAGTGCACCTTAGGTGCCGGTTGTGGAAGCGCCCCCGCATGAAATTACTGTGACCAGTGGGGGATAAGGGGGAAAACTTCATTCCTTATATATATGTCTACAGTAGTTACTGAAGAAGTCCACGGTGATTTTGGAGGTGCCTCGTCGCGCCACCCCGCTACCGCGCGGAAAAGGTGGCAAAGTGGACGCCGATGAACAAAAACACCAGCCCCCAATCTCGGTCAACGCCCCGCCCGCGTAGCCAGGCGCGGGGCCGGACAGTGCAGACAGAGCGCGCCCCTCGTGCACCCCACGCCACCGCGACGCAGAAGCCACATAATTCTGCAGAACGCGTCGCCCGCAAAGCCGGGTCGAAGGCGAAGGCCCGTCGCACGCCGGCTCCGCTGACGAAGGCCGGGCGCATTCGCCAATTATTCATGTCGGCGGCGCTGCCGAATATTATTGTCGTCCTTATTATTGTGGCGCTCGCTTTCGGTGCGCTCTTGCTTTTCGGCTCACCGCTCGCGTGGTTGCCCACCATTGTGGCGGAAGCCTGGATGGTCTTTAACCTCGCGCCGGTATCCGCGGCCGGGGTGGACCTGTCGTTCCTCCCAGCCTTGCCCGCCCTCATCCTCGCCACGGTGGTGGCGGTGCGCGTGCGCGCCGCGGTGAAACACAAAGTCAGCGTGAAGGACCTGGCGATACTTGTCGCTTGCGTGGTGGGCGTTCCCGTGGTGTTGACCTGCATTGCTTGGGTGATGTTGTGGGATGCCGGCAAGGTCTTCGATGTGTCCCCGCCCAACCTTGCTGCCGCGCTGGCCCGGGTTATCGTCGTGCACTTGGCCGCGATGGCGGCTGGCATGGGCGCCCGCCTGTGGCGTGCCTTGGCCAAGCGTTATGACGCCCCGCCGCTGCTTGTCGATGCCGCCCTTATCGCCCTGCGCTACCTTGCCTACCTCGCCATTGGTGCGGCGGTAGTCTTCGTGCTCGTTTTCATCGTCAACTTCTCGCGCCAAGGGGAGATGATGGATGAATATCCGTCCATCTCTGGGCTGGGCATTTTCACCCTTATTTTGTTGAGCCTGCTGTATATCCCCAATGCCATCGTCAGTACCGGGGCAGTGCTGGTGGGCTCGGAGTTTTCGGCAGGGGAGGCACAGGTAAGCCTCTTTAGTACACACCTTGTTCCGCTGCCACCGCTACCGATTACTGGTGGCATCCCGGCTTCCTCGCCGGGGTGGGCGGTTGTGTTCATGGTGGTTCCCCTCATCGCCGCGACGCTGTCCTTGTATAAGAAGCGCCCATCCTTCCAGAAGGCGCTCGCAGCCACAGTGGCTACCGCGGTCATCATGTTCTTCGCGTGCTACCTCGTCAGCGGCACGCTGGGCTACTACGGCCACACTGGCCCGCACCTGTGGACCGCTGCCGGCCTCGCCGCGCTGTGGATCGCCCTGGTGGGCTTGGCCGTCGCGGCGGCCTTTGCGCTCATGAACTGGCGCGACGCCCGCGCAGCCGAGGTGGAGTCTTCGGCGGCGGAGTCCGCCGAAGAGGATTCAGAAGACGCTGCAGAGTCTGCAGAAGATACCGCTTCCGAGAACACCGCTGATGCAGAGCAGCCTGATGCAGACAAGGCCGAGGCCGATGAGGCTGATGGCGACGATGCTGATGCCGATGTGGGCGAGAGCGACACGGACAAGGACGAGGACGAATCGGAATCGAGTGACGGTGAGGACTCCGAGTCAGCGGCGAATGACGCGGACGACGCAGCCGACTACGATGATGCTGCCGCAGAATCCACGGACACCGCAGACACCGCCGAGGACGAGGTCATCGAAGGGGAGGTCGTCGAAGACGGCGACGACGGCGCTGATGCGGAGGACGCCGCGGGCGATGGTGGGAAAGAGGGGGCATCGGAAAGCAGCGAGCACGAAGCAGCTGAAGACCCCGAGATCCTGGAAGGTGAGATCGTGGAAGAGGACGCAGACGAGCACGGCGCTGGTGCGGTAGAAGGCGGCGAAGCACCCCAATCGGAAGCGGCAGATTCTACTGAAAGCGGGAAGAGGGACTAGGCTATAGCGCGTGACTTCACCGATGCCACCACGCGCTACTGATGCTACTGACCGCCTACGAGTTGTCGTGCTTGTTTCTGGGACGGGCTCGCTTTTGCAAGCCATCTTGGATGCCCAAGATGAGCACTACCGTGTGGTGAAGGTGGTAGCGGATAAGCCGTGTCGAGGTATTGACCGCGCCCGAGAACGCGATATCGATACTGAGATCGTGGAAATGGGCGCCGACCGTGCCGAATGGAATACATGTCTGGCTGATGCAGTAGGTGCTGCGCAGCCAGACATTGTTGTTTCTGCAGGTTTTATGAAGATTTTGGGGGAGGGCTTCCTCCGCCGCTTCGAAGGCCGCACCATCAATACCCACCCGGCGTTATTGCCTGCGTTTAAGGGCGCGCACGGGGTGCGCGATGCGTTGGAGTATGGCGTGAAGGTCACAGGCTCTACCGTCCATTTCGTGGACGCGGGCGTGGATACCGGTTCCATCATTGCGCAGCGGCCGGTGGCCGTGCGGGCAGACGATGATGAGGCCAGCCTCCACGAACGCATTAAAAAGGTAGAGCGCGAACTCATCGTCGATGTGCTGCGCGCGGCGCAGCCCCGCGGCGAGGAACTTTTTATTCAACTCGCAGACTAAGACTTTTCGAAAGGCTTAATCCTCCTCATGAGCGAAGACCGCAAGCAGGTAAAGCGCGCACTCATTAGCGTGTACGACAAGACAGGGCTGGAGGATCTGGCCCGCGCACTTGATAAGGCAGGCGTAGAGATTGTCTCTACCGGCTCCACCGCCAAGAAGATTGCAGACCTGGGAATCGAGGTCACCCCGGTTGAAAAGCTCACCCGCTTCCCCGAGTGCTTGGAAGGCCGCGTCAAGACGCTCCACCCGCGCGTGCACGCCGGGATCCTGGCCGATACTCGCAAGGAAGACCACCTGGCGCAGCTCAACGAGCTTGAGGTAGAGCCCTTCCAGCTCGTCGTGGTCAACCTGTACCCCTTCCAGGAAACCGTAGCCTCCGGCGCGGACTTCGATGGCTGCGTGGAGCAGATCGACATCGGTGGACCTTCCATGGTGCGCGCGGCGGCCAAGAATCACCCGTCCGTTGCCGTGGTCGTGGATCCGGCGCGCTATGGCGAGGTAACCCAGGCCGTTGAAGAGGGGGGCTTTAGCCTTGACCAGCGCCGTGGTCTCGCCCGCGATGCCTTCCTTCACACCGCTAATTATGATGCGGTGGTCTCCGCGTGGTTCGTGGACCAGCTCAGCGACGGCGAGGAGACCACCTCGCTGCGCTACGGCGAGAACTCCCACCAGGCCGCCACCGTCACCCGGATTGGCACCAAGGGCTTGGCCAATGCCAAGCAGCTCAACGGCAAAGAGATGAGCTACAACAACTACCAGGACGCCGATGCCGCCTGGCGCGCGGCCTGGGATCATGAGCGCCCCTGCGTGGCTATTATCAAGCACACCAACCCGTGCGGCATCGCCGTATCGGACGAGTCCATCGCTACGGCCCACCGAGCGGCGCATGCCTGCGACCCGATGTCCGCATTCGGCGGCGTCATCGCCGTCAACCGCGAGGTTAGCGAGGAGATGGCCGAGCAGGTCAAGGGTATTTTTACCGAGGTCATCGTCGCACCCGCCTATGAGGAAAAGGCGCTGGAGATTCTGCAGTCCAAGAAAAACCTGCGCGTGCTTTTGGCCGAGCCAGAAGCACAGGGCGAGGAGCGCAAGTACATCTCCGGCGGCGTGCTGCGCCAAGAGCCGGATACCTACCAGGCCGAGGGCGATAAGCCCGAAAACTGGACCCTAGCAGCGGGCGAGGCCCTGAGCGACGAGGACTTGGCTCAGCTCGAATTCGCCTGGCGCACGGTGCGCGCGGTCAAGTCCAATGCGATTCTGCTGGCCAAAGACAATGCGACCGTGGGCGTGGGCATGGGCCAGGTCAACCGCGTGGATTCCGCCAAGCTTGCGGTCGAGCGCGCCAATACGCTTGCCGATGCCACCAACCGCACCCAAGGCTCCTTCGCCGCCTCCGACGCCTTCTTCCCCTTTGCCGATGGTTTGCAGGTGCTTCTCGATGCCGGCGTGAAAGCCGTTGTTCAGCCCGGCGGCTCCATCCGCGATGAAGAAGTTATCGAGGCAGCTAAGGCCGCTGGTGTTACGATGTATCTCACTGGAACGCGCCACTTCGCTCACTAGCGTTAGCGCCTGAACCCTAAGGATCCTGGCCATGCTCGCACCAACCCGCACCGCACCGAGGCGTACTGCACCGAGGCGCATGGCGTTTGGTGGCCTACTTTTGGCCGGGGCGCTGTGTCTTAGCGCGTGCGGGCAGGGCGAGCAGGAGACGGAGTCAGAGCCGGGCATCGCCAAGCAGACAACGTCGCGCTCTACGGAGAGCGCGGCGGATACGGCGGATAGCCCTCGCGATGCCGCAGAGAAGGCCGAGGGTGCGCCAGCCGATGCCCAGTCAGATGCCGCGAACTCAGCCGGTGCCGACGGGGCGGCTGTGGCTGGTGACCTGCAGCGCGAGCTCGACCGCATCGCCGCCAACTACGGCAATGTAGGCATCGCGGTATCGGATGGCACCACCACCGTTGCCGCCGGGCGCACCGCGCCCGAAACCGCCTGGTCCACCTCCAAGGTGCCGGTGCTCATCGCGGCCCATCGCGCAGGGCTCATCGGCCCCGACGTGGTGACGTCTGCGATTACCTATTCCAATAATGAGGCGGCTCAATCCGCCTGGGACGCGCTGGGCGGCAGCGCACAAGCCGCCCAGGCCGCGCAACAAGTGCTTGCCGATGCCGGCGATGCCACCACCCAGGTACAAAGCCAGGTCACCCGCCCGGAATTTAGCGCCTTTGGACAAACGCAGTGGAGCGTGGGCGACCAGGCTGCGTTCATGGCAAAGCTGCGCTGCGTCAACGGTGCCGAGCCCATCCTCACCGCGATGTCTACGCCCGACCCCGCCCAAAGCTATGGCCTGCGCAACCTAGAGGGGGCCGCCCTCAAAGGCGGCTGGGGCCCAGATACCGCCGGCGGCTATGATGTGCGGCAGATGGGTCTTGCCACCATCGGCGGCCGCGAGGTGGCGGTAGCACTCATCGCCTCGGCCCCGGATGGTCAGTACGCCTCCGCCCAACCATTACTTTCGGGCATGGCGCTTGATCTCTCCAAGGCCGACGTTGCTTGGCCCACCCCAGCTTGTTAGCTCCATCCCTGGCTTGTGAGAAAGGACTTATCATGCCGCATTTTCATCTAACACCACGTTTGCGTTGGGGACTGCACCTCGGCGCGGTAGCGACCGCGGGCATCGTTTTGAGTGCATGCAGCAATGGCACGGATGAGGATCAACCCGACTTTTCCGGCGATGGCGGCATGACCACCGTCGAAAGCACGACGGATACTGCAGCAGAAGAATCCTCGTCGGCGACAAAGTCTCCGGAAACTCAAGAGAAAGAACCACCCGTGGTGACGGTGACCGAAACCGAACAGGAGCAGGCACAGCCACCAAAAAACAATAACGGCGGCGGAAATGAACTCATCGACGGCTTGGGTGAATACGGCTGGACCGATGCCAATACTTATGCCAATTGCCACCGTTATGAACGCGTCGTCTTTGCCGGCAAAGGCCCAGACGGCAGGGCCATTATCTGTGAAAATCAGGGAAACGTCCTGACGTACCGCTCGACCATCTTTGGTGGCGAATTTACTGGGTCAATCATTGGCCAAGACGGCGGCAATTACTACGTGGATGCCACACCATCGACCATCGTTGTAACCCCCAGCGGGATTAGCGTGCGCGAAGGCGGCGGACTGGCCGCCACCGCGGACTTTACTCAATCCTGGCAACGTTAATCACTGGTAAGTGGTTAACGACGCCACAAGGAAATGGTTAGCGTTAACCTCAGGGGAGAGGTTAACGCGCCATAACGAGGTTAACGGGACTTTTTCTTATTGCGGTCCGCTGCTGCCGCCGCAGCCGCAGAAATCGAGTCATTGCGGTTCTTCAGCAGCTCAAGTGTCATCGCTTCGGCGTCCTCAGGAACGGTGGCGCCGAGGACGGCAAGGGCGGCATCAGCAAGCATGGCGGCAGTCTCCGGAACCGACTGGGCCGCGGCATAGGGAGGCGTGCCATCATTGGGGCGCATCTCGATGACCGACAGCGCGATGTGGAAGGGCAACTCGATGCGCGGATCCGCATCGCCCACAATGGCAGCGGCGGTGGTGCGGAAGTGGTTCTGCAGCCGCTCGCGGGAGCTGTGATACTCCGAAAACTCCGGCGAATTGGCCACCGGCAACTGGTACAACCGGCCGACGTTCCAACCGCTGGTGAGCAACAGGCGCGATTCCGCGGCGACCAACGACCACAGGCGCTGCTCGGGCTCGGCATCAGAATCCACCAGCTCATCGGCTAACTCCAGCGAGGGCTCAATGGTGGAATTTAGCAGCGCGAGGAAAATCTCCGTCTTGGAGGGAAAGTGGTAGTACAGCGATGCCTGCCGGATGCCCACCGCGTCCGCGATCTGGTGGGTCGACGTCGTGGCAAAGCCCTGGGTGGTAAATAACTCTGAGGAGGCGTCCAAAATCTCTTCCCGGGCGCTATTGCCTCTGCGGCGGGGGCTATGTTTACGCGGCCTACCTACGTTTCCTGACATGCGGCGGACGCCTCCTTTCTCTCAGCAGAAAATGCTTTTACTCAACAACTCTACAGCCCTGCAGCCCGCCGGCGCGGACCGCATGCGTAGCCACAAAAACTTTGTGGCGATTCTAATGTGCGCCATCCGCGGTGCGTTGGGAGATGGACTCGAAGGTCGCAGATACCATGCGGCAGGCCGTGCCATAAGCCGTGCGCTCCAGCGGCGGGAGATCCTGCAGCGTGGATTCGCGGCCGTGCACGTTGTCGAACCAGCGCCGCATTTCTACCGAATACCCTGTGCGCCACGCAAGATCCAAGGTCTCTGCGTCCTCCGCGGTGAGCATCCCGCGCTCTTGGCCAATGGCAAGGCGATCGACCGTGGGGCGCGGGCCCGGTGCCGCCCACCGTGCAATGGCGGCGATGGGGGACAACAACATGGACTTAATGTCCACGGCCGCGCTGCGATCGGGCAAACCGCCGACGCGCTGAAGCAACGGCGGACGCTGGGACAACGCCTCCTCCAGCAAAGCTTGCTCGCCGCCGCGGCCTAAAGGCAGACCGGCATCGACGCGCGCTGCCATGGAATCGGCTGCTTGGTGCGCCTCTAGACCCACATCGCGAAAGACGGACTCCAAGTCGCTGTCTTCTCCCATCCACTCGATGGGCATGCTGGGAAGCTGATCCCCGCGCGCCGCCGCGCCGGTCAACCGGATATCCGCGTCCACGCCTGGTGCGCGCACGATGTCCGTCAGCAGCCGCGAAAACCAGTTTGCTAATTCAATCTCATCGTCTTGGTGTGCTACCGCATTGCGCAAGACATCTTGCGCCTCCGCCAATAAGCCGCGAGCAGTTGCCCGGGATTGGCAATGGGGAGCAAGCTCCGAAAGATCGAGAAGGGATTGATGCAGGGCCATACAGTCACTGCCTTTCACTCATTGCAAAGCGGTGCGCATCTAAAAATTGTGCGGCGCAGGATTGCTATAAATGTAACACTTATGCGATATCGCAGTAGCGCTCGGGGGAGCGTGCGGCGGGTGCCGCCGAGTAAGGGTGCTGTGGGAGTCCGTCGCGGAGCTTTGCTGCTGGTGCTCTCGCGGAGGTATGGCGTGTGTGCGGTGTAGCGCGAATTTAGGCTACTAAAACGACTTTCGCCGCCTCACCTCGAAAGGCGGGGCGGCGAAAGTTTATGGATCTTTTACCGTGTCACACTTGCCAGCGGCAAAAGTGCGCTGTTGATACCCAGCTACTGTTTAGCGGGTGGTGAACGGCAGGAGAGCCATTTCGCGTGCGTTCTTGACTGCGGTAGCAACCTGACGCTGCTGCTGCGGGGTCAAGCCGGTGACGCGACGGGAACGGATCTTGTGGCGATCCGAGATGAATAGACGCAGAGTCTTGGTGTCCTTGTAGTCCACCTTCTCAATGCCCTCAGCCTTCAAAGGGTTCTTCTTCGGGCGACGGCTCTGCTCCATACGGAACTTCTTTTGGTTATTGCGCTTATTAGCCATTGTGCAATTACCCCTTTACCAGCTGGACTTGCGAACGCCCGGCAGCTCACCACGGTGAGCCATGCCGCGCATACGGACACGGGACAGGCCGAACTTGCGGAGGTAACCGCGTGGGCGGCCATCGGCTGCGTCGCGGTTACGAACGCGGGCTGGGGAAGCGTCACGAGGCTGGCGGTTCAGCTCGAACTGAGCCTCCAAACGCTCCTCATCCGGGGTGTTCGGGTTCTTGATGATCTTCTTGAGCTCAGCGCGACGCTCCGCGTAGCGGGCGACGATTTCCTTGCGCTGCTCGTTCTTAGCGATCTTGGACTTCTTAGCCATGAATTATCGCTCCTCGCGGAATTCGACGTGCTTGCGGGCGATCGGATCGAACTTCTTCAGGGAGATGCGATCCGGGTTATTGCGCTTGTTCTTACGGGTCACGTAGGTGTAACCGGTGCCCGCAGTGGACTTCAGCTTGATGATTGGGCGAATATCGTTACGTGCCATACTTAAATCTTCTCCCCACGTGCGCGGATCTTGGCAACAACGGACTCGATGCCGTCGCGGTCAATGATCTTCATACCCTTGGTGGAAACATTCAGAGTAATGGTACGGCCCTCAGAGGGCAGGTAGTAGCGACGACGCTGCACGTTGGGGTTCCAACGGCGCGAAGTGCGGCGGTGCGAGTGCGAGACCTGCTTGCCGAATTCCGGCTTGCGGCCCGTTACCTGGCAAATAGCCGACATGGGTCTTCTTTCTCCTAGCCGCCCACATCGTGGCTATAAACGACTACGTGCCGACTGCCGTGTGAGGGTGGCAGTGCTCAAAAAGTGAGGTGTGAGCAGGTGCGGCATCGTCGTCAAAAACCAGTAGACGGGGCGTAATACGTATATTTTGACAACAGCAAGAGCAAATCTTACAGCCTTACTCGCGATATACCTAATCGCTGCTGCGATGCCCCTACGTATAAAGGTGTCGGCTTTCTGCCGATGATCAAGCGACAGCGCCCAAAGCATTGGGGAGGTATGAGACCTTACTATAACGAAAGGGGCGCATATGTGTGCCTGTGGCGACTGTGGTTGCCACAGGCGAGCAATTTCGTATATATGGCCGTGGAATGTAGGATAATTCAGGTTATCGGCCGGCGCGCTTTGTGGCGCCGGGCGAGCTGTAACTGTACATCCCAACTCGGGCACGATCCGTACCGGCATAGCAATCCAGTGTGCGGAACCGACCCGTAGTCCAACCCTGAGGGAATATATATGAAGAAAGACATCCACCCGGATTACCACCCAGTGGTCTTCCGTGATGCTGGTACCGGTCACTCCTTTTTGACCAAGTCCACCGCTACCTCTTCTCGCACCGTTGAGTGGGAAGACGGCAACGAGTACCCGCTCATCGTCGTTGACGTTACTGCTGAGTCCCACCCGTTCTGGACTGGTGCACAGCGCGTTATGGATACCGCTGGCCGTGTCGAGCGCTTCAACCAGCGCTTCGGTGCCATGGCTCGCCGCAAGAAGAAGAACGCGTAAGGAGAAGAAGAGAAAATGGCAACTCCTAAGTTTAAGAAGTCCCGTGCGAATACCCACGCACGTCGTTCCCAGTGGAAGGCTGACAACGTCGCCCTCCAGGAAGTCACCATTGACGGTCAGACCGTGCGCATCCCGCGCCGTCTGGTCAAGGCCGCTAAGCTCGGCCTGGTTGACGTAGAGCAGTTCTAAGCCTGCTTTCATCCTCGCCCCCTCCCGGTTGCTTATTAGTGACTGCGAGGGGGTTGCGATGTTTTAGACCCGCTTAGATTCTAGGGGGCATCAAAAAGCACCTGCAGGCCCGGGGTGGGCGGCAGGTGGTGCGGGGAACGCGCAGCCACAGTGCGTTCTCCTAAGCCGAAGGCCTATGCCTCGAGGGCGGCCTTGCGCTCCTCGGTGAGGCGGACTTCTTCCTTATTAATAAAGAGGAAGATGGCCAAAACGAGGATGGTAAAGAGCAGGAAGACCATGAAGGTGACATTCCAACCGGCGTACTTGACCAGGTAGCCCACACCGGTCGAGGCGAGCGTGGCACCGAGCAGGTAGCCGAAAAGCCCCGTAAAACCGGAAGCGGTACTTGCCACATTGCGCGGGGAGAGGTCGAGGGCCTGCAAACCGATGAGGCCAACCGGACCGTAGATGAAGGCACCGATGAGTGCGATGAAGGTAACCATAACCGCGAACGGGGTGCCCACTGGTGCCAGCCAGTAGCCGGCGATGGACAAGCCCGTAGCCAAGATAAAGATCAAGATGACCTTAGAGCGGTTGCCGTGGAAGAGCTTATCGGACATCCAGCCGCAGAGAATGGTGCCCAGGAGGCCTGCGAGCTCGAAGGCGCCGAAGGCGATCAAACCGGAATTGATGTTCATGTGGTGGACTTCGGCGAGGTACGTCGTAATCCAGTTGAGCACGCCGTAGCGCAGTGCGTAAACAAATACATTGGCAATGGCCAGGAGCACAATGATGCGGTTGCGCAGGACGTATTTGAAAATCAGGTCCTTGGTAGAAATTCCATCGCCTTCTTGCCGCCTGATGTCTGCAACCTTGGCAGGATCATCGCGCCATTCATCGACCGTCGGCAGTCCTTCTGAAGGCGGATTATCGCGGATGAGCAGGAAGGCTAAGGCTGCGATGATCAGCGCCGCGACGGCGGGGAACCAAAAGGCTACCTGCCATTGATTGCCGGTCATCGCCAAGCCGACGCCTACCAGCAGCGGTAGTACGCCTGCGCCCACATTGTGCGAGGTATTCTACAGCGATCCTTTCCAACCGCGCTCGGATGTGGAGAACCACTGCACGATGACGCGGCCGCATGGCGGGTGCCCCATGCCTTGGAACCAACCATTGAGGAACATGACGGTGGCAAAGACGCCGACGGATGCTGAGACCCACGGGACGAAGCCGACTATCAGGTTCATCAGTGCGGATAGACTCAGTCCGATGGGCAGGAAGTAACGCGCATTGGACTGGTCCGCGAGCATGGCGGAAAAGAATTTGGATAAGCCATAAGAAATCAACACGGCGTTACTAATGATGCCGATTGCAGGCTTGTCGATGCTCCCGTTATCTTCCAGCAGCAGCGGCGCGATCGTGGAGATGTTGTTGCGGATGAGGTAAAAGCCCGCGTAACCCAGGAAGATTCCCATGAAGACCTGGAAACGAAGGCGGGGGAATTTCTTATCAACGTCCTCTTTAGGTAATTGAGCGCGTGGGCGGGGAGATTTGAGCCATGTCAGCACTGCATACTCCTTGGGTTGGAAAGATTAAAAAGATTTAACTTAAGGTTAAAGTAAGGCTAACCTTAAGTTAAATATAAAAGTACGCTAACATAACTATGGATCGATTTTATTCCTCGGTGATTCTGTTCACAGCGGTGTGCCGCAGGATGGGAGGATGTCTAACGGGGTGATGGTGGAGTCGAGTGCGAACGTAAGGGAGGCGACAGGTGTGGTGAGTTTGACCAGCTTATTGCCTACAGTAACTTCACAGGAACTTCTAGTACGTTGGCAGAGTAGTTTAAGTTGTGACTAAGCGAAGCGAGGCATAGTGTTCCTATGAACATGAGGAATGATGACAACCGCGGTAATAATGGTCAGTCGCACGGTGTCCCGCAGGAACCCAACGGCGCGAACAATGGGCAGGCGCCGTATAACCAGCCGCGCGGAGGGCAACAGGATACTGGATCCGCGTATTCCAACGGAACCTATTCCCAAGGCTGGAACCAGCCGCGCATCAACGAGCAGGAGGCACAAGCCTCCCCACACGGTAACGAGGCGCCGCAGCACGCGCAGCACACCCCGCCCAGCAATCGCCTCTTTGGCGGCGCTCAGCCGGGTGCTACCCACGGGCAGCATGAAACTTCTAGCTTCGCTACCCAGCAAGGCGAGTATTCCCAGCAGGGGCCTGCGAATAATCAACCCGGCCAGCTGCCCGTGCCTGGGGTAACGCCATTGCCGCCGCAGCCAAAGCAGGAAAAGAAGATCGGGCTGGGTGCCGCGATGGCAATCGCTGCGGTAGCGGCAATCGCTGCAGGCTCCATTACCGGCGTGGTCGTGGGAAAGAATCAATCCAGCAGTGGCACGTCCGTGGTCAATGAGGCGCTCAATAGTAAACCGGCCGCCAACAGCATGGGCAAGGAGCCGGAGGAAGGCTCGGTGGAAGCGGTTTCTGCCAAGGTTTTGCCGGCCGTGGTATCCATTCAGACCGCTACTCGGACCTCGGCTGCGGAAGGTTCCGGTTCCATCATTTCTCCTGATGGTTATGTGTTGACCAACCACCACGTCATCGCCGGTGCAGAGCAGGGCGGCATTATGCAGGTGACCTTGAACGATGGCAGCAAGCACGAAGCCGATCTCGTGGCTTCCGATGCCAATACGGATGTTGCCATCATCAAGATCAAGGACGTGCACGACTTGCCACACCTCCAATTCGGTGACTCGGATGCGGTAGCGGTTGGCCAAGAGGTAGTCGCCGTCGGCTCGCCCCTCGGGCTTAATGCCACGGTGACCTCCGGCATCGTGTCCGCAAAGAACCGCCCGGTGCGCGCGTCTCAGCAGGGTGGCGAGTCCTCGCTTATCGATGCCATCCAGACCGACGCCGCCGTCAACCCCGGCAATTCCGGTGGTCCCTTGGTGGACATGGAGGGCAATATCGTTGGTATGAACTCGATGATTGCATCGTTGTCCGATAAAACCTCGGGTGAGGGCGGATCTATCGGCCTCGGGTTTGCCATTCCTTCCAACTTTGCCAAACGTATGGCTGATGAGCTCATCAATAAAGGTCATGTAACCCACCCCACCTTGGGGGTTAAGGTCTTGGCGCGCGATGACGGAAATGGCGCGCGCATTGCCGAGGTTGAGCCAGGGGGACCAGCGGATCAAGCAGGTTTGAAGCAAGGCGATATCGTCACCCGCGTCAATGACCGGCTGATTGAAAACGCCGATGCGCTTATCGCAGCCGCGCGTTCCCAGGACTTCGGTGCGACCGTCACCTTGGAAGTATCCGATGGACATTCGGATGACACTCGTCAGGTAGAGGTAACCCTGACAGGCGAGTAGATTAAAACGCAGCCCGCGCCGTGTCCGCATTGCGCCCCCGACGTTTCTTTGAAGGAGAAAAATGGCAGACTCCCAGCAAGACTTGACCGACTCCACCCGATTGGAGGATTCGGCTTCCACAGACGCTTTGCGGGATGTGGCGGAGCCGGATGATGCCTACCTTTTGGCCAGCGAGAAAGAAGACCGGGTGGCGGCGCCGCGTCGCGCGCTCGTTGTGATCGTCACGGATCACCCCGGCGAAAATTCAGATAGTACCTCCAAACTGGTTACTGAGCTTTTGGCAGAGGCGGATTTCCGCATCGATGGTTCGGTAGTTGTGCGCTCGAAGAAATCCAAGATCCGGCAGGCCATTGAAACTGGCGTCGTCGGCGGTGTAGATCTCGTACTCACCGTCGGCGGTACCGGAGTGGGCCCGCGCGATAAGACGCCGGAAGCTACCACTGGGGTCATCGACAAGATGGTGCCGGGCGTGGCCCAAGCCTTGCGCTCTTCTGGTCAGGCTTGCGGCGCGGTCGATGCGTGCGCATCCCGCGGAATTTCGGGCGTTTCTGGTTCCACCGTCGTGGTCAACCTTGCGCCGTCGCGCGCTGCCGTGCGCGACGGCATGGCCACGTTGACCCCGCTGGTCCACCACCTCGTGGATCAACTGCAAGAATCCAGCGTGCAATAACGCGAAGGAAAGGGGTGGAGATACTGCCATGACCTCGCAACCACGCCGACAGCGCAGGCGCGTATTCCGGCGATCAGATGCGCCGGAATATGACCGCAGCGCGGATCGCCCGGTAGGGCAGGACTTAGCTAGTGGGGAAGGCACCGATGCCCAGCGCATCGTCACTCTCGAGGATGCCGCAGCGGAAGGCGATGGCGCTCAGCCAGCCGAGCGCGGCGAAGAATTTTACCGCGAAAACCAGCCGCCGCACCACGGCTAATAGTCTGCTTATCCTTGTCGCGAGCCAAAAATGCTCAAGCAGTCATTACAAAAGCCCGTGGCCTCCTTCATTGCGAAGGTGGACACGGGCTTAACTGCTTCTTAGCAAGAATTAGTCGTCGTGGCGGCTGTGCTTGCCCTCAGAAGCAGTGGAGCCATCGGTGTCCTCGACCGCAGTGGCATCCCCAAGTGCCTTATCTGCGGCGGAGACAGCTCCCGCGTTCTGGGCCTGCAAGAGATCGCGGATTTCTGCCAAGAGTTCTTCCGAGGTTGGTGCCGGTGCCTCTGGGTCGACACCCTGGCGGCGCTTGGATGCTTCAGTGAGCTTGTTTAGCGGCATCACGATGAGGAAGTAGACCACTGCGGCGATGATCAGGAAGTTAATCGCTGCGGTAATGACGGCGCCAAAGTCTACGAGGGTGGACTTATTATCGGTGATTTGGAAGCCCAAACCATCGACTTCGGCGGAGCCAAAGGAGTTAATGATCGGCTGAATAATGGAATCCGTTACGGAGGTAACAATCGCCGTGAATGCGGAACCGATGATGACTGCGGTGGCAAGCTCGACCACGTTGCCGCGCATAATGAAGTCTTTAAAGCCCTTGAGCATGGGAGACGGAGAACCTTTCTGGGAATAGATAAGGATGGGTGTGAACCATGAGCAAGCGGGAATTTTAGTTCAAGCTAAAAGTACTCACAACTTGACGGACACGTGAATGCCACAACTCACTTGACGGATGTAGTGGTCAACCTTTGTGCAGGCATTTATGGTGAGGCATCTGCATCAACGGCTTGAGGCTGAGCGCGATCGCCCACGATGACCACGGTCAGCGGTTGGTTCAATGAGGCAGCGGCTACGTCATTGGCATGCTCATTAGGAAGTGCGAGCAAGACGGTGGCAGAAGAAACCTCGCCCTCCGCAGTGGTGGTGGAGACCACCCGGGCGCCGGAGGCGATGACGCGGGCGGTCGCGGGCTGGGAATCGGTGGCATCGCTTGCCGTGACGATATCGACGGTATCGCCGTGCTGCAGGTGGGGAATGATGTCAGGATCGGCAAGTTTTACAGGGATCATGCGGCCGGAACTTCCTTCCTTAGAACCGGCAGACCCCGATTCCGTGACGAGGCTAGACACCAACTCTTGGCCTAGGAGTCTCTGGCTGGTGACCACCTCACCCCTGCCCGCGGCGGCGGTGATGATGCGGCCGGCGAGATCGGAGGGGGCATCGGCAAGCGCGCTGCTAGGAATGGAAGAAGAAGGCAGGCGCTCGAGGGAGACATCGGAGGCGGAAAGCTCCGCACCGGCGGGCAGATCGTGGCTAAAGACCAGCACCTGCGGCAGTTCCTTCGCCCTGGAAATCGCGGAAACCAGTGCGGCAATGAGCAGGACCAGCGCGATGACGCGCCGCACGAGCACGCCGCGGCGGTGGCCAGGGGTGCGCAGGGTGCGAAGGAATTGAGAGATTCGCGGGGACGGAGAATAAGCCATGCACAATTAGACTGCGCTACTGCCTGCGCGGTTCCCGCCTAGGAAGAAAAGCGGTGGATTCCTGCGGCGGTAACCACGGCCTCGACCCGGCGATCGTGGGATGTGGCCGGGATAGAGTCAAGGAACTCGGTGGGGTAGACCATGGCGAGTACTGCGGGGTGGTTGCGCGGCATCGGGGAAAGCGCGCGGTCGTAGTACCCGCCGCCTTTGCCCAGGCGGTTTCCGGCGGCATCGATGGCCATGGCAGGGGCCAAAATCAGATCGCAACCGCACAGCACGCGGCTATCAAAACGCGGGCCGGCCGGCTCAGAAATACCCAATTGGCCGGGCTGCATGCTGTGCGGGCCCTTGTATTCTGCCCAGTTCAAGACGCCGTTACCGCAGGTGATGGGCAATAATACGCGGTCGACGCGGCGGGAAAGCCACGGGATGAAATCCGCCCCGCCCGGCTCTGAGCCCAGTGGCCAATAGGCAGCGACGCTCGATACACCGGCAAGCTCGGGTTCTAACTGCTCGCGCAAGGCAGTGGTCCATTCCGCGCGCTTATCGGCGGTGAGGCCGCGGCGCGCGCGAAGCAGGCGGGTGCGCAGTTGAGCTTTGATATCGCTGGAAGAAGGCATAAATAAATAATAGCGTCCGTGGCGTAGCGCTACACAGGAAAATAGTGCGCCGTTGTACCCTAAGATCCATGGCTAATGAACTCGAAGATTCCGCCACCGGAATCACCACGGTTGTAGTTCCTGCGGCTGGCATGGGCACCCGCTTTCTGCCCGCCACGAAAACCGTCCCCAAAGAATTGCTGCCCGTTGTGGATACTCCCGGCATCGAATTGATTGCTGAGGAGGCAGCCTCTGTGGGCGCGCGCCGCCTTGCGGTCATTACCGCACCCGAAAAGCAAGAAGTAATGCGCCATTTTGCGGAATTTCCGGATCTGGTAGAAACCTTAGATTCCCGCGGCAAGGATGAGCAGGTGGCCAAGGTCAACCGCGCCCACCAGCTCATTGAGCCCATCGCGGTAGAGCAAGAAAAGCCCTTGGGCTTGGGCCATGCCGTGGGGCTGGCGGAAGAAGTCCTGGCAGAGGACGAGGACTCTTTTGCCGTCATGCTGCCGGATGACATCGTGCTGCCGGCTACCGTCATGGCAGATATGGCGCGCGTTCGTGCTGAGCTTGGCGGTAGCGTGCTGTGCGCCTTTGCGGTGCCGCAGGAGCAGACGTTTAACTACGGCGTTTTTGACGTAGAAGATACTGACGCGCCGGGCGTGAAAAAGGTCGTCGGCATGGTGGAAAAGCCGGACCCAGAGGACGCACCGTCCAACCTGGTTGCTACGGGGCGCTACCTTTTGGACCGCAAGATCTTTGATGCGCTGCGCCGGATCGAACCGGGCAAGGGCGGGGAATTGCAGCTTACCGATGCCATCGAGCTGCTCATTGAAGAGGGCGAGCCCGTCCACGTGGTGGTCCACGAGGGCAAGCGCCACGATTTGGGCAACCCCGGTGGCTATATCCCAGCCAACGTGGACTTTGGCCTGCGCGATGAAAAATACGGCCCAGCGCTGTATAAAGCTATTAAACAAATCATGTCCGATTTCGAGGCGGAACAAGGCCTTAACTAATTACCTTGCACCGCGCGCACGTGCGTTGAGGGAAGCAAGGTAAGAGGGCAAGAAGAAAGGGCGGGCAGAGACCGTATGCGTTCAGTTGATGACCAGTTAGCGCTGGTTACTGATGCGGCGACGACCCCGGAGCCGGTGCGGATGAGCATTTCTAATGCGCTGGGGTTAATGTGCGCCGAGCAGGTGCAGGCCAATCAGCCCTTACCGGGCTTTCCCCAGGCGGCCATCGATGGTTATGCGGTACGCGCCGTTGATATCGGCGGCGAGCGCGGGCTGAAGGTCCGGCGCGCGAAGAATCAGGACCAAGACGGCAGCGAGGGGGAGGAGTCGGCTGAGCAGGCCGAGGACGCCGCCGCGCAGCCCGCCCCACCCGAGGTCGAGCGCTCCTTGCCCGTCGTGGGCGACGTTCCGGCCGGTTCGAAGCAGCCGCTGCGCCTGCAGCCCAAGCAAGCCGTGCGGGTCTATACGGGTGCTCCCTTGCCCACGCTTGCCGATGCCGTCCTGCCCCTCGAGTGGACCGACCGCGGACGCAAGCGCATCACGGCGCACCGGACGGTGCGCTCGGGCGACTTCGTCCGCCGCGTGGGCGATGATATTCAGCCCGGCGATGTCGCCGTATCCTCTGGCACCGTCCTTGGCCCAGCACAGATTGGCCTGCTGGCCGCCGTGGGCCGCTCCAAGGTGTTGGTTTATCCGCGCCCGCGCGTGACCATCGTGTCCTTTGGCCGCGAGCTCGTTGATGTGGACAAGGAACCGGGCCTAGGCCAAGTCTTTGATGTGAACTCGTATTCCTTGGCTGCCGCTGCAAAAGAAGCGGGGGCGGACGTGGTCCGCGTGGGCATTGCCGAAGGCGAACCCCGTCGCATCCGGGAAGTGCTAGAAACCCACATCACGCGCAGCGAGGCCCTCGTGATTACCGGTGCCGTTGGTGGCGCCGGTGCCGAGCAAATCCGCGAGATTTTGGCGGAAATTGGCGATATCGATACCTCCCGCGTGGCTATGCACCCAGGATCCGTGCAAGGTTTTGGGCTGGTAGGAGATGAACGCATCCCCACCTTCCTCCTTCCCTCGAACCCAGTATCGTCGCTGGTTATTTTCGAAATCTATATTCGACCCTTGATTCGCCTGGCCTTGGGCAAGCGCAATGCCCACCGCCGGGTGGTGCGTGCCCGCGCGCTCAACCACATTGATTCCCGCCCCGGACGCCGTGGTTTCATCCGTGCCCGCTTGATGCGCGATGCCGAGACCGCCGATTACTTGGTCGAGGGCCTTGGCGGTGCGACCGGCGCGCCGGCGCACCTTCTGGCCGGACTGTCAGAGGCTAATGCCATGATCCGCGTGCCGGAGGAAGTCACCGAGATCCGCCCGGGCGATGTTGTTGACGTCTTATTTCTGACCCAGCGCAGCTAATGCTTGACCCTTTCGGTACCGCCTCAGCCAAGCTGCGCCATCCAGTCACCGGGCCCACTGATGATCTGCATCCCGGTTGGCCGGAGGCGACGCCGACGGTGCAGCTTCCTTCCTCGGGGACACTGCCGTCTGGCGGGCGAATGCGGCTGAGACCCTTGCTGCGCTCGGATGGTCCCGAGTGGCGGCGCCAGCGCATTGAGGATGAACCATTGCTCCGGCCGGTGGAGCCTACCCAAGCGACCACCTGGGCACAAGCCCACAACTCGCAGGCCTGGTGGAATTACCTCATTTTTCTGCGCAACTCCGCGCGCGATGCGCAGGTAATCCCCTTGGCCATTGAGCTCGGGGGAAAATTCGTTGGCCAGGTAACACTTGGCAATATTCAGCATGGCAGCATCCGGGACTGTTGGATTGGCTATTGGGTGTATTCCGCCGTGCAGGGTGCCGGCGTCGCTACAGCGGCTACCGCCTTGGGAGTGGATCACGCCTTTGGGCGGGTAGGCCTGCACCGGGTGACTGCTACCTATTTGGAGCAAAATCCCGCTTCCGGGCGCGTGCTGGGGGCCAATGGATTTCGCGCCGAGGGGTATTTGCGCCGCAACCTGCATATCGATGGTGCTTGGCGGGATCACCATTTCGTGGCCCTGGTTAAGGAAGACTATTCCTCCACGGCGGTTGAGCGGCTGCGCCAAGCTGGGCGGTTGGTGTGAAAAACATGCGTAATTCCGGGTAATGCTTTCTCAATTTTCACATAAGTAACAACATTGTAATTTGCGGCTTCTGTGGCCCCTAAAGTGCGGTTGTGGCGATTAGAGTGGAGTAAATCATTTGCACTCCAAGGGAAGGTCCTTAAGTCGTGTCCACAGCTGTGCCAGTTATTGCAATCATCGTGGTGTGGCTCTTCGTTCTCGCGCCGTGGCTCTTGGGCAGGAGCAATCGCCCGATGAGCCACACCGGAGAGGCCTTTGAGGATACCCGCGTGCTCTTTTCCGGCGATTCCGGCAATGTCGCCGGCCGCCGCCGCCCGCGCTTGCGGGCTGACGATGTCCACCGCAGTGCTGCGGATGAAGACCAAGACTACGAGGTCGTACCCGCTTCCACTGAGGGCTCAGACCGCGAGGTAGACGTCGATGACGTGCTGATTGAGGATGAAGCAGAGGACCGCGCTTCCCGCGCACAGTCGCGGACCATCGCCGGTGCTGCCCGCCGTGCCCGGGCACAACCCTTTGGCGTGGGTGGCCGCGCATTCCGCTCTGCCACCGACGAGGACAGGGCGGACGCGCACGATGAACACTCCGCCCCAGTTGAAGACGCTGCAGAGACCATCGAGGGTGAAGTCATTGAGGAATCGGCGACTCCGGTCGCGTCTGCTGACACTGCTGATACCACCACCGCCGCCGATAGCGCGCGCACGTCAAGCGCTTCTGACGATCCAGATGCGGATACAGATGATGCCGATGATGTTTTGCTTGCTGATGAGCGCGCCGACGGGGAAGAAGGTGGTGCAAAGCGCAAGCGCCGCCGCGGCGGTGTGGTTGCCAATTCCACCGAGTCTTTCACTGCGCCGGTGGCAGCGGACATTGCTGAGGACGCGTACGACTACGACGAGACTTATACTTCCCCGGTAGACCTGATGTATCCGGGTGCGGTAGATCCCGCCCCAGTCATTGATGCAGAAGAACCGGATACCGCAGAGACAGAGCACGATGGTGTACTAGAGGAATCGGCCGAAGTAGATGAGTACGGTGCACATGGCGCTGAGGACGCGGCGCTGAATACTGATCTTTCTGAGGACGAGGTGGCATTTGCTCAGCGCCGCCTTGGCCGCGGCGGCTGGGACCCAGTGGCGGATAAGGAAAAGTCCGCCACTCGCTATCAACGCCGACAGCGCACGCTCATTGGCCTAGCCATCGCCGTGGTCCTCACCGTGGCCCTCGGCATTGTGGCTGGCGGATGGACCTGGTGGCTGGCAGGTATCGTCGGCGTTCTGACCGGCATCTATCTGGTGGCGTTGCGCGCACAAGTCCGCCAAGAGCAAGCACTCTTGCGCCGCCGCGTAAAGCACCTGCGCCGGGCGCGGTTGGGCGTTCACAATACCGATGATGAGGCGTTGAAGATCCCCCGCAACCTGCGCCGTCCGGGTGCGGTCGTCGTCGAAATCGACGATGAAAGCCCCGACTTTGAGCACCTTCCCTTAAGCTACAGCGACGATGAAGACGGTGACTTTGATGGCCCACACGCCGGGCCCGATGGGGTAGGTCGCCGCGATGACCTGGCCGCTCGCCGCGCGGGTTAATTAGCCCGCTGCGCCTGGCTTCCGTGGAGCTTTTCGGTTTCCTCCGGCCATACGCCGGAGGTGGCCCGGCGGTGGGAGCCTAAGAGGTGGGTATCGACCATGCCGATGGCCTCCATGAGCGCAAAGCAGGTCACCGGCCCCACGAACTTAAAACCGGCCTTCTTTAATTCCCGCGACATGGCCTGCGACTCGGGGCTCTTTTTCGGGATATCCTCCATGACCTCGGGATAGATATTTTCTGCGGGCTGAAAGCTCCAAATGAAATCCGCTAGGCCGCCATTTTCGCGCAGTTTAATGGTGGCCTTCGCGTTATTGATGGTGGCGCGGATCTTGGGCTCGTTGCGGATAATGGAGGCATCGGCAAGCAAGTGCTCCACCTCGGCCTCACCGAATTCCGCAACCTTGTCCGGATCAAAGTGGCAAAAGGCCTCGCGGAAGGCGGGGCGCTTTTTTAATACCACGGCCCAGGACAGCCCAGACTGGAAGGACTCCAAGCTCAGGCGCTCAAACAGTCCGGCCTCATCCCTAATGGGAAGGCCCCATTCGGTGTCGTAATAATTCGTTAGCAGCGACGATGTCACGGCCCACGGCGTGCGGGCTATACCGTTTTCGTCGTACGCTAGCGGGGTTCGTTCTTCGGTAGTGGTTTCAGTATCCATGGGAGGTTCTCCTGTTGCTGTGTAGTGCCTATTTTCCTTGTCTTTTCCATTGAAGCAGCGATGGCGGGCGAGGCGCAGTGTGTACCTAGCTAGTTGGTGAAATTGCGAGCTCAGCGGGTGGGGCAGTGGCGTCTTCGCGTTGGGGTGGGCATTCGATGTAGTCTATTGACCATGAATAGACCTGCCGTTCGCGATGCCGCGTTGTTGCTTTTTCGGTTGGTCCTCGGACTCATTTTTATCGCGCACGGCGTGGACAAGATGTTCATGGACGGAATGGATGAGACTGTGGGGCAGTTTTCTGCCCTCGGCATCCCGCAGCCACAGATTGCCGGTTATGCCGCCGCAATCGGGGAAATGGTAGGCGGCGCCTTCCTCGTCATTGGTCTGTTGACCACTTTTGCCGCTGCGGCGCTGGCCGTGGACATGGTGGGCGCGCTGTACTTCGTGCACTGGGGCAATGGCCTCTTTGCTGGCGACGGTGGCATCGAGTACCCCTTGGTGCTGTGCATGTCACTGCTGATGATCGTTATTTTTGGTTCTGGCCGGGCGAGCTTGGATAGGGCGTTAAGCAATGTTGACGCATAGCCAAGTGCAAGCGGCGATTTCCGCCCAGCTGGATGGGGAAGAAGCGGAGCTTTCCGCTGACGTCATCGACGCTCACCTAGAACACTGCGCGGAGTGCCGAGCATTCCGCGATAAGGCAGCGGCGCTATCGCGTTCCTTAAGCTTCGTGGAACCGGCGGATTCCGGCATGGCGCCGCCGACCGACCTTTCTGAGGTAATCCTCGCAGGGGTAGAACCGGAGTGGAAGCGGGCCTCGAGCGCCAGGCAGGCCAACCTCACGGTGGCGCGCATCGCTTTGGTGGTCATGGGACTTGTCTTTGCGGTGTGGGCCATCGTGCAGGTGGTACGCGCCTCCGGCCTGGTACCGATGGGCGCAGAGGGTTCGGTGCTGGACCCCGCGGCCGATCCAGAGCGCGCCAACCTGCTGATGGAAGGCGCGGCCGTGCGCTTTGGCATGGCGTGTGGCCTGCTGTGGAGCGCGTGGCGCCCAGCGTCTGTGACCGGGCTGTTCCCGGTATCCGCCACGATGTTTGCGTTTCTTTTTGGCTTTGGCGTGCGCGATATTGCGCTGGGGACCGTCACCCTGGAGCAGGTCTATTTGCTCATCGCTACCGCGCTATCGACCCTGAGCCTGGCCTGGGCGTGGGCGGCCGAGAAGGGCTACCTGGTGCGCGCGTGGTGGAAATCCCTGAACGCGCAGCCGCACTAAGTGGATCGGGTTTCTGCGAGCTATTTCCAGCTGGGCAGCCACATCATGGATTGGTACCACGATTCCGGGATGATGAAGCCGTACAAGATGGGCGCGAAGTAGAAGAACATCGCGACCACCAGCGCGAGGTAGCAGGCGGCGGCAAATGTTCCCCGCCGCATCGTGCCGCCAGCGATGCGCGTTATCCATCGCCACCTTATGGGCTTACCGCGCCCGACCATTTGGCCCAGTATGAGGGCAAGCAGCACGATGACGAAGGGGATAAACGCGGTGGCATAAAAGAAGTACATCTGCCGGTCAAAGGCCGCGAGCCACGGCAGGAATCCGGCCGCGAAGCCCACGAGGGGAATGAGGAAGGCGCGGTTGCGGCGGATGATAAGGGACCACAGCCCCCAAAGCACCGCGGGGACCACCAGCCACCAGATCGCCGGGGTACCAAAGAGGTAGAGCATCTTGCGGCATTCGCCACCGCCGCTGCATTCCAGATCCGTGCTGGAGTAGTACAAAATGGGCCGGGCCCCGGCCAGCCATGCCCACGGCTTGGAATCCCACGGGTGGTGGTGGCCACCGGAAGAGGTCAAGCTGGCGTGAAAATCTAATACGGATAAGTGGTAATAAAACCAGCCGGCCACAGATTCTGGTAAGTGCATGAGCCAGGAGTCTTCCCCGATGGTCCCATCCACCTTGGCGTGCCGGTAGACCGCGGTTTCTGAGGCAAACCACGCGCGCCAGCTCCACACATAAATGAGCACGGGCACGGCCACCAGAGAAGCGAGGGCCGCGGGAGTATCGCGGATGAGCGTGCCCACGATATAGCGGCGAATGCCATACTTGCGGCGCAGTGAGAGATCACTAAAGACGCAGAGCAACCCGAAAAACATGATGTAGTACAGCCCAGACCACTTCACGGCGAGCGATAGTCCTAGGAAGACGCCGGCGGTAAAGCGCCACCACCGGAAGCCAAAGCGCGGTCCGAATGGGGAGGTGCCCATCCCGTCGTTCAACAGGGCTTGGTGGAGGCGCTCGCGCATTTGTTGATGATCGTGGGCAAGCGCCCACGCAGCGGCGACGATAAAAAAGACCTGGAAGATATCCAGCATGCCGAATTTTGCGGAGACCAAGAGGACGCCATCGCACACGGCTAAAATGCCGGCAAAGGTAGCCACCTGCCAGGAAAAGGACAACCGGCGAGCCAGCGCCATGGTCATCAGGACGGTGCCGACGCCGAAGAGGGCCGTCATCAAGCGCCAGCCCAGCGGGGTATAACCAAAGACCCATTCTGAAAAGGCAATGATCTGCTTTCCCAGCGGCGGGTGAACCACGAGTCCAAAGCCCGGGTTGGTCTCGATGCCGCCGATGACTAAGTTATCCCAGCTTTTGACCATGTCCCAGGCTTGGGGCACATAGTGCTTTTCATCGAAGACGGGTGTGCCCTGGGACACCGGTGCGGTAAGCCCCACGAACCGGGTAATCAGCGCGAGAACGGCGATGATGCCTGTGCTTATCCAATCGGCCTTGCCCCACGTGTAGGTACGCGGTGCCGGTGGCATCACGCGGTTATGTGGGGTGCGCGGTGAGCTAGCGGGGGCAGCGGTAGCAATAGTCACGAAGAAGAGTTTAGGCGACGAGCCTGCGCGCGGGCGCATAGGAGAATGTGGAATGCTAGAGGCATGTCAGCTTTAGGTCTGGAACCACTTCCGCGCGGCGTTATCCTTGCCGCCACGCCCTTGGGAAATGTCGGTGATGCTTCGGCGCGCCTGATGCAGGCATTGGCGCATGCGGATGTCATCGCTGCCGAAGATACCCGCCGCGTGCGCAACCTGGCGCAGGCCCTGGGTATCGAGATGTCCGGATCCGTGGTATCCAACTTCGACCACAATGAACAGGCGCGTGCGCAGCAGCTTATCGATGCCGCCCAGCACGGCACCGTCCTCGTGGTCACCGACGCCGGCATGCCGATCATCTCCGATCCGGGCCTGTCACTGGTGGCCGCGGCCGCCGAAAGAGATATTCCCGTGACGTGTTTCCCGGGCCCCTCAGCGGTGCCCACGGCGCTTGCCTTGTCTGGCCTGGGCGTGGGCCACTTCCTCTTCGATGCATTCCCTCCGCGCAAGCCCGGTCCGCGAAAGGCATGGCTGGAATCGCTGCGCAATGAAAAACGCGCCATCGTGTTTTTTGAATCGCCCCACCGCATCGCCGAGACGCTTGCCGATGCCGCCCAGGTTCTCGGCGGCGATCGACTCGCCGCGGTCTGCCGCGAGCTGACCAAGACGTACGAGGAAGTGCGCCGCGGCTCGTTAGCTGAGCTGGCCGAATGGGCGAGCGAGGGAGTCAAGGGCGAAATTACCGTGGTCATCGAAGGCGGAACCGGCGCTGCCGTGACCGCCGCTGACCTTGTCCCGCAGGCCTTGGAGTTGGCCGCGGCCGGCATGCGCTTGAAGGACGCGTGCAAGCAGGCCGCCAAGGGGACTGGGGTGTCGAATCGGGAGTTATACGATGCCGCGTTGGATGCCCGCTGACGGTCTGCTAATTGAACACTTGTTGAGCTGTCCGCAGGTTATTTCTATGCAGCGTATAAAACGTCACAATTAGTCGTGCTAACAGGTGGTTTCATGCTTTTATATATGTTATCGAATCGTTATATTTCTCGGGCGTGTGACGCCTAAAAGCTGTCTACGTGGGGATATGCAGCCTATGGGCGTACAGGAAGCCTTAAGGAAATACCCAAAAATGTGCGTAAGCTGGGGTTTTGTTAACAAAACGGTTTGAAAAATTGGGGTCGCGCCGCCACTGTAGAGAGCATGACTAATACTGAAAATAACGGCACTGGTGTGCCCGAAGAAGGAAAGGGGTCCGGTGAAGCGCCTGCTGGGACCACCTCTACTGCTTCGAGTGATCAGCCGATTGAGGATTATCAAACGGTAGAAGAGGCACTGGACGAGCAGACGGCGACGAGCCAGATCCAGGACATGATCAACTCTGAGGGGTTCCACCCCGAAGAGTATGACGATCCGGAAATCGAAATCGCCGCAGACCGCGATAATATCCCGATTGACTGGACCATCATGGGGATTGCGGGTGTGCTCGTTGCCGCCATCGTTATCTGGGGCCTTGCCGCACCGGATAACTTCGCGGACTTTTCTTCCGCGGCCCTGACGTGGGTCGTCGATAAGTTCGGTTGGGCCTACGTGCTCTTTGGCACCGTCTTCGTGGCCTTCGTTATCTTCATCGCTTCCTCCAAGTTTGGCTCCATCAGGTTGGGCCATATTAATGAGGAACCGGAATTTTCCACGCCTTCGTGGATTGCCATGATGTTCGCTGCCGGTATGGGCATCGGCCTGATGTTCTACGGCGCTTCCGAGCCGCTCGCGAACTACCGCGACGGCACTCCCGGCCGGGGAACGGAAAACGTGGGATCGTCCATGGCCTATGCCATGTTCCACTGGACGCTGCACCCCTGGGCTGTGTACGCCATCGTTGGTTTGGCTATCGCGTACTCCACCTACCGCATCGGCCGCAAGCAGCTGCTGAGCCAGGCCTTCGTCCCGCTCATCGGCGAGCGCCGGGCCAACGGCGGATTGGGCAAATTCATTGACATCCTGTCCATCTTCGCCACCGTCTTCGGCACCGCCTGCTCCCTGGGCCTTGGCGCGCTGCAGATCCAGGCTGGCCTGGAGGCATCCGGCATCATCGATAACCCAACCCAGTCCGTGGTTATCGGTATTGTCTTGGTCCTGACCCTGGCCTTCTTGTTGTCCGCGCTCTCCGGTGTGGGCAAGGGCATTCAGTACGTGTCCAATGCCAACATGGTCTTGGCTGCGGTGCTGGCCATCTTCGTCTTCATCTTGGGCCCAACGGTGACCATCCTGAACCAGGTTCCAGGATCCATCGGTAACTACTTCAACTACTTCACCGAGATGATCGGCCGTACCGCAGAATCCGAAAACGGCACCGCCGGCGAGTGGCTGTCTGGCTACACCATCTTCTACTGGGCATGGTGGGTTTCTTGGTCCCCGTTCGTGGGCATGTTCTTGGCGCGCATTTCCCGCGGCCGTTCCGTCCGCGAGTTCTGCCTAGGCGTCCTGCTCATCCCAGCCGGCGTTTCCACACTGTGGTTCGCCATCTTCGGCGGCACCGCAATCCACATGGAGCAAAACGGCGAATCCATCACCGGCGAATCCGCCGAGGTAGAGCTGTTTAATCTCCTGCACAACCTGCCTGGTGGCTTCATTGCCGGCGTCGTCGCCGTCATCTTGCTGTCCACCTTCTTCATTACCTCCGCGGACTCCGCTTCCACCGTGATGGGTTCGATGACCCAAAACGGTGCCGCAACCGCGAAGCCGTGGCTCTCCGCCATGTGGGGTGCCCTGACCGCAGCCGTTGGCCTCACCCTGCTTTTGGTCAATGAGGACGCGCTGTCCAACCTGCAGAACGTCACCATCGTGGCGGCGCTGCCGTTCTTGTTTATCGTCATTGGCTTGATGTTCGCCATCTACAAGGACTTGAGCCAGGACATCATTTACCTCGAGTACCGCGAGGCGCAGCAGTTCCAGCGCAAGATGGCCCGCGAGCGCCGCTTGCACCGCGACTACCAGCGCACGCAGGTGCTCAAGAAGCGCCGCAACGAGCGTTTGAAGAACCCGATGAAGCGCAAGTAGATAGACCATCTACCGCCTTCGGTAGCAGCGCCCGCCGCTTTCCCAGAGTTGGGAGGGAGGCGGGCGTTTTTCGGTCGGAGAGGTAATGTGCCCTCAACGTGTGTTCATGCAGGTGCTTCGATAAACTGGACTCCATGACTGAGTCTTTAGTAGTAAATGTTGCCTGGCCATATGCCAATGGCCCGCGCCACATCGGTCACGTGGCTGGCTTTGGCGTTCCCTCTGACGTATTCGCTCGCTTCCAGCGAATGCGTGGCCGCAACGTACTCATGGTCTCCGGTACGGATGAGCACGGCACCCCGTTGCTGGTCCAGGCCGATAAGGAAGGCGTATCCGTTCGCGAACTCGCGGATCGCTATAACCGTCAGATCGTCAACGATCTGGCTAACCTCGGCTTGTCGTATGACCTTTTTACCCGTACCACCACCCGTAATCACTACTCGGTGGTGCAGGAGCTGTTCAAGGGTCTCAATGAGAACGGCTACATGCTGAAGGAGACTACCAAGGGGGCAATCTCTCCGTCCACCGGCCGCACGCTGCCGGACCGCTATATCGAGGGCACGTGCCCCATTTGCGGCGCGGATGGCGCCCGCGGTGACCAGTGCGATAACTGCGGCAACCAGCTGGACCCAGTAGACCTCATTGACCCGGTATCCAAGATCAACGGCGAAACGCCGCAGTTCGTGGAGACCGAGCACTTCCTGCTGGATTTGCCATCTCTTAAGGACGAGCTGCAAAAGTGGCTTTCCACCCGCGAGGATTGGCGCCCCAACGTGCTGAAATTCTCCCTGAACCTGCTGGAGGATATGCGCCCGCGCACCATGACCCGCGATATTGACTGGGGCATTCCCATTCCGGTGGACGGCTGGCAGGACAATAACGCGAAGAAGCTATACGTGTGGTTCGATGCCGTCGTGGGCTACCTGTCCGCTTCCATCGAGTGGGCGCACCGCACCGGCCAGCCGGAGGCATGGAAGGAATTTTGGCAGGACCCAGAAACCCGCCACTATTACTTCCAGGGCAAGGACAATATCACCTTCCACTCGCAGATCTGGCCGGCGGAATTGCTGGGCTATGCCGGAAAGGGTGCCAAGGGCGGCGAGCTGCACCAGTACGGTGAGTTGGACCTGCCAACGGAAATCGTCTCCTCGGAATACTTGACGATGTCCGGCTCCAAGTTCTCCTCGTCCAAGGGCGTGGTGATCTACGTTAAGGACTTCCTGGCGGAGTTCGGTCCGGATCCGCTGCGTTACTTCATTGCCGTGGCTGGCCCGGAAAACAACGACGCGGACTTTACGTGGGATGAATTCGTGCGCCGCGTCAATAACGAACTTGCCAATGGCTGGGGCAACTTGGTTAACCGCACCGTATCCATGGCGCACAAGAACTTTGGCGAGGTTCCGGTTCCAGCGGCCCTGGAGGAGCGCGACGAGGCCATTTTGCAGCTGGCGGAGGAGACCTTTAACACCGCCGGTAACCTGCTGGAGCAATCCAAGTTCAAGCAGGCCATTGTCTCCATCATGCACGTGGTGGGCGAGGCGAATGCCTATATCGCCTCCCAAGAGCCATGGAAGCTGGCCAAGGATGAAACCCAGCGTGAGCGCCTAGCCACCGTCTTGTGGACCGCCCTGCAGGTTGTGTCTGACTGCAATGTCATGCTCACCCCATTCCTGCCATTTACCGCGCAAAAGGTGCACGAGACTCTGGGCCGCACGGGCGAATGGGCCGCGCAGCCTGAGGTGCGCGAGGTCAAGGATGATATCCCGGTTGAGCTCGTAGGTGCGGGGCTTCCCCCAGAAAACCACGAATATCCTGTCATTATGGGTGACTACACCCAGCAGCAGGCCAAGTGGGAGCGCATCCAGGTGGCACCGGGTACTACCTTGGCAAAGCCGAAGCCGCTTATTTCCAAGCTGGATCCAGAGCTCGGCGAAACCGGCCCGGAATGGGCGCCGGTGGTGAACTAGCGCGGTAGCACCCCGCTAGATATACAAAGCGCGGTGGCCAGTCCCAATGAAAGGGAAGGCCACCGCGCTTTTGTTATGCCTTTAAGGTTCTGCCTAGTGCTGGAAATCGCGCTGCAGATGAACCAAACCTAGGCGCACGCCGTCCTTGGTGTGGATATTGGGCATGCGGCCGGTTTCTGTGAACCCAAACTTCTTGTGCAGCGCAATGGAACCGGCATTGGTATCCACGATGTAGGTAATCATGGTTTCGATATAGGGATCGTCGGCGGCGATGTCCATGAGGGCATCGAGAAGCTCGGAGCCTACGCCCTGGCCTTGGGCTGCGGGGGAGATGTATACGGAATCTTCGACGGTGCCGTAGTAGATGGCGGGCGTGACGAATTGAAAGTAGGCGGCCCAGCCGATGATTTCATCATCGTCTACGGCAACGAGCACAGGCGAGCCCGCCTTGGCCATGTCTTTTAGCCAATCCTCGCGGTCAGAAACCTCTTCTTGCCAGGTGATGAGGTTATTGGCCGGTTTAGCGGCGGAGGCGGCGTTGTAGATGGCGGAAATCGAGGGGGCATCGGCAAGCTCAGCGGGGCGAATATGCATCAAAAGTCCTTTACACCAGAAGTTCTAAGTGGGTGAGGCTAAGCCAGTGATCGAATTTGTAGGTTACCTCTTTGAGAGTTCCCACGTTTTCAAACCCGAACTTTTCATGCAACTTTAATGATGCCGTATTAGTAGACACGATCAAGGCGAGCAGCGAATGCACCTTCTCATCTGCCCGGGCGCGGTCTACGAGCTCACCCATAAGGGCGGTGCCCACGCCTTGGCCCTGGGCATTGGGGGAAAGGTAGATCGTGGTTTCATAGCAGCCCTGCCAGATGCGGGGATCGCGGTAAGGGTGGTAGAGCGCCCAGCCCAAGTATTCGCCCGCATCGGTTTCGGCAACGAGGAAAGGACACTCCATGTCCTGGATGTGGCGCAGGTATTCTTCGCGTTCAGCCACGGTGACTGGGGTGGAGTTAAAGATGACATCGGTGTGCTCGATGGCCCAGTTGAGGGTATCGGTCATGGCGGGGACATCGCTCAGGTCCGCTGGTCTGATCAACATAGCTGCCAATATTACAATTGCGGGTATGTCTAAAAAGAAGCGACGTCCTACTCCCATTCCAGCCCCAGGGCTCAGCGGGCTCAGTGATGCGCATACGCACCTTTTCTCGCATAAAGATACCGATGAGGTGCTGGTTAACCGCGCCCGCGCCGCCGGGGTATCCCGCCTGGTGACGGTAGGCGATGACCGCCGCGAGTCCGAAGCGGCGCTTGCGACCGCGCACGCGTTTCCCAATGTGTATGCCGCCTGTGCCATCCACCCGGTGCGGGCGAATGAGCTAGACGCGCCCACCAAAGCCGCTTTGGAGGACATGGTGGCGGATCCGCGGTGCGTGGCGGTGGGCGAGACCGGCATGGACGCCTATTGGGTCCACCACGAACCGGAGACCACCGCGAGCTTGGTCCAGCAAGAAGAATCTCTGCGCTGGCATATCGATCTGGCGGTGCGCACCGGCAAGACCCTTATGATCCATAACCGCGAGGCGGATAAGGATCTGCTGCGCATTCTTGCCGATGCCCCCACGCCTGAAACCGTCATGCTCCACTGCTTCTCCTCACCGCTGCGGGTGGCAGAAGAAGCATTAGAGCGCGGTTACGTGTTGTCCTTTGCTGGCAATGTCACCTTTAAGCGCAATGCGCAGTTGCGCCAGGCGGCCGCGCTGGCTCCGGCGGGGCAGTTGCTGGTGGAGACTGATGCGCCGTTTATGACCCCGGAGCCATTCCGCGGGCAGCGCAATGAGCCTTCCCTGATTGGGCACACCTATGACTGTATTGCTCGGGCGCGCCACCAGACCACTCAGGCATTGGCGGCGGAGGTCAATGAGACTTTTGACCGGGTATATGGAATTAAGACGACAGGCGAGTGAGGATTGTCACAAAATTAAATACGCTGGTCGCTGGTGGCATGGGTGCTGGATGTGACAACTGTTTTCGCCAGTTATAGCTGTGGCGCAGCGCTTCTCGACTTTCCTCACTCGTTATCGTATTGTTATTGATTGTTCGTTGAGGCTTAACGCCTCTACCTTCCCGCCGCGCTGGTTCACAGTGGAGTAGTCGCGGCACCGCCGCTGGTTTCCCTAGCCCGCGGCAATAATTGTGATACTGGATAGACAGCACCACCGGAGATTAACTACACATGGCACCTCACCACATTAAGCGCATCAATAATTCACGTTCCCTGCCGCTGCGCCTGGCAACGGGTGGCGTCTTGAGCACCCTCGCCGTAGGCGGTGTCGTGGCGGTTGCTGCGCAGAAAGACCTAGTCGTAGAAGTCAACGGTGACAAGGTAGAGCTGGCCACCTTTGCCAAAGACGTGGACGGCGCCCTGCAGGCGGCCGGCGTCCAGGTGGGCGAAGAAGACATCGTCTCGCCCGCACCATCTGAGTCCGTGGCCGATGGCGATGAGATCTCCGTGCGCACCGCCAAGCCGGTTGCCGTATCCATCGATGGTGAACAGCAGCAGCTTTCTACTACTGATCTCACCGTGTCCGATCTGCTCAATAACCTGCAGGGCGTAAACCCGGGAGCTGCCGTGAAGTCTGGCGAAGATGACGTGGATAAAGATACCCAGTTAAAAGATGGCATGGATCTAGAGGTCGTTTCCCCCAAGATCATCAAGATCAACGATGGGGGCAAGAATACCTACACCAAGATTGCCGCCAAGACCGTGGACGATGTGCTCAAGGAGCGCGGTATCAAGCTCGATGAGGATGACCGCGTTTTCCCAGCCAAGGAAGAAAAGGTCACCGAGGGCATGTCTATCAAGGTTGAGCGGATAGACATTCAGACCGAGGATGTCACCGAGGAATTCGAGGCCGAGCCGCATTTCGTGGATGACCCTGAGCTGGAAGCTGGCGCTGAAGAGGTGCGCGAGCAAGGCGAAAAGGGCAAGCGCGAAATCACCCGCAAGGTGGTCCTGAAGAACGGCAAGAAGGAATCCGAAGAGGTCATCAAGGATGAGGTCGTTGTAGGGCCAAAGCCTGCGACCATTGCCCGCGGCACTAAGCAGGCGGAGCCGGAGCCGCAAGGCGGTAACTCGGGCGCGGCTGCCCCCGCCGTGGCTGATGGCTCCGTGTGGGATTCCATCGCGCAGTGCGAATCCACCGGTAACTGGTCCATCAATACCGGCAATGGTTTCTCCGGTGGCCTGCAATTCGCACCGTCCACTTGGGCTGGCTTCGGCGGCACCGAATACGCACCTGAGGCTTGGCAGGCCACCCGCGAGCAGCAGATTGCCGTGGCACAAAAGGTACAAGCCTCCCAGGGCTGGGGTGCATGGCCTGCATGTACCGCCAAGTTGGGCCTGCGCTAAAAAGCACGCGCAGCACCGCGCATTCTGCGTCGCACCCCGCGTCACTACGGCGCGGGGTGCGACTTTCTGCATTCTTCTACTAGGTTAGAGAACATGACTGAATCTCCGGGCGCCGCGCTTTTAGGCCCAGTAGAAATCCGAGCTTTAGCGGAGAAACTGGATATCACGCCCACCAAGAAATTGGGACAGAATTTCCTCCACGATCCCAATACCATTCGCCGCATCATCGCGGCAGCGGATCTGGATCCCACAGACCGCGTCGTGGAGGTCGGCCCCGGGTTGGGGTCACTGACCCTAGGGCTGGTGGAGACCGTTGAGGATCTCACCGCGGTGGAAATCGATCCGCGCTTGGCGGCGCAGCTGCCGGAAACGGTGGGAGAGCGCGCCGCCGACTACGCCGAGCGCCTGCGCGTGGTGGAAAAAGACGCGCTGCGCGTGACCAGTGAGGATGTCGCGGCTCCTACGGCGTTGGTGGCCAACCTGCCCTATAACGTGGCGGTGCCGGTGCTCTTGCACTTTTTGGAGACGTTTCCTTCCATCCGCCGCGTGCTCGTCATGGTGCAGCTGGAGGTGGCGCAGCGCCTCGCCGCGGAGCCCGGCAGCAAGATCTACGGCGTGCCTTCCGTGAAGGCCGGGTTTTATGGCACGGTGAGCCAGGCTGGGACCATTGGCAAGAATGTCTTTTGGCCCGCGCCCAATATCGCCTCCGGCTTGGTGCGCATCGATGTCTTCGATACCCCGTCCTGGCCGGTCGACGATGCCGCGCGCGCTGCGGTTTGGCCGCTTGTCGATGCCGCCTTTGCCCAACGCCGCAAGACCCTCCGCGCCGCACTATCGGGCCACTATGGTTCCGGTGCGGCCGCCGAAGAGGCGCTGCGCGCGGCCGGAATCGATCCGAAGCAGCGCGGGGAGAAGCTCGCTATTGCAGACTTTGTACGATTGGCAGGACTACAGTGAGCGCACCACACGGAAACGAGCCGATAACCTATACAGCCCATGCGCATGCCAAGGTCAATGTGTACCTTGGCGTGGCGGAACCGCGGGAGGATGGCTTTCACGAGCTGGTCACGGTCTTTCAGTCCCTGAGCCTGCACGATACGGTAACGCTGACTGATTTAGGCAACGCCGAAGTAGATAAACCCCGCGTGCAGTACCTCAAGGTATCCGGTCCGCACGCGGCGGGCGTGCCAGAGGATGACACGAACTTGGCGTGGACTGCGGTGGACCGCATCATGCAACACCTGTATGTCACCCGCGGCGGCATCAAGATTCCGGAGGTGGGCCTTGAGATTCACAAGGCAATTCCCACCGCCGGCGGCATGGCAGGCGGTTCCGCGGATGCAGCGGCGGCGCTGCGCCTTGCGGAGCGCTGCTACGGTCGTTATTACGGAATCGATTCGGTAGGAGAGCACATTCTGGATGCCTTGGGCGCCGCTCTTGGCTCCGACGTGCCGTTTACCCTGCTGGGCGGCACGGCGCTTGGTACCGGGCGCGGGGAGCAGTTGACTTCCATGATGACTAGGGGTACCTATCACTGGGCGCTGATTGCCTCCGATCGCGGCCTATCCACACCTAGTGTGTTCCGCAAGCTCGATGAATTGCGCGATGCGGGGCGGGTAACCGCGCCGGCGCTTGATACGACGGAGATTTCCCAGGCGCTCATTTCCGGCGATGCCCAGCGCGTGGCAGCGCACCTGCACAATGACCTGCAACCCGCCGCGCTATCCCTGCGCCCAGATCTCCGCAAGACCTTGGAGGCGGGCATGGATGCGGGTGCGCTCAACGGCATCGTCTCCGGCAGCGGGCCCACCTGCGCGTTCTTATGTGCCACCCGCGAAGACGCGGAAGAAGTTGCAGCACAGGTCGGCATAGAAATACCGGGCACCAAGGGCGTTGTAGCCCAGGGCCCGGCTGCGGGTGCGGAAGTGCTCTAGCTTGGGGCGATGGGGATGGGCATCGCCAAGCACGAGCACTAGAGCGCTAGAAACTTAGAGCACGGCCATTTCGGTGGGCTCGAAGTCCAGCTCGTAGCGGTCCGTTTCCTTACCGCGCAAGAGGTCGATGACGACGAGCTCCTTCTTCTGTGCATCCGTGATGTAGGCATAGCCATTGGCGGCCTTCAGGATTGGGCCCGGCTGCTGCCACTCCTCGTTTTCCTTCCACTTGGAAATCGCGTCGATCTGCTTGGTGATTTCCCCGGAGTCAGGGTCGATGACATTGAGCTTGCCATCGGTGGTCAGCACCAGGGCCTCGCCCATAGGACCGCGTGCTAGAGAGCGGAACCAGTAAGAGCCGTCCAAGTCCACCTTCTTGGCGGAGTAGTCCTCGGTATTGATCAAGGTTACCGAGGTGGGGCGCTCGAAATCGGCGTCCTTCTCGGTCTTGTTATCGGCCAAGATGACATTGGATTCCTCGGATCCCGCGGAGTTTCCGGAGCGCTGGTAGCCATCGGCACCGGCATAGTCGGAGACGTCTACCTTGTGGAACTTGGAGCCGTTAAAGACTACGGGGCCGTCTTCGCAGCCGAAGAAAAGCTTGCCATTTCCTGCGGCTGCTTCGCCGTGGACGCCGGGGCACTCGGTGGTCTCATCCAAGACCTTGCCGTCCTTGTCGAGGTGCTGGATGGTGTGGCGCTCGTCTTCGGTGCCCTTGGTGATGACCACGGAGCCATCCTTAAGCGGGACGGCCACGCCGTGGTGCGCCTCGCCGGTCTTGACGGTGTTGACGGGCTTGGCGTCCTTGGAGCCAATGTCCTCGGTCTTATAAATCTTGGCTACGCCATCGCCATCAGAAAATAGGGCGGTAAAACCATCGTGGTGGACTACGTGGCCAGCGTGGGGTGCCTTAATTTTGTCATCGCCCAGCTCTGGATCCGCGGTGTAGTAGTGGTTGTGGTCGCCGTGAGCCTTGGTGATGCGGCCGGTGTCGTAGGTGAGGAAGTTATCGCCCTTGGTCACCATGACGTGGCGGTCATTGCCAGCGTCATTGAGGCGAAGGAAGGAATTCATCTCCTCTTCATCGAGGATATCGCCGGATTTGGCATCGTAGGTGGTCAGGCCATCAGCGTGGGAGAAGACGATGCGCGGGGGAAGCTGGGCTACCTCGGTCTGGCCTTCTTCGGCCTCCATACCGTCGTGGGAGTGGCCCTCGTGATCATGATCGTGGTCATGGTCGTGTTCGTGGCTTTCCGCGGTGGTGGCCTCGTTGGGGTTTTGGGCGTCGGTATCTTCTTCCGGCGCCGAGCAGGAAGCGATGGTGAGCGCTGAGGCAGAGAGGATAGTGCAGAGGGTAAGTGTGTGCTTCTTCATACACACGCAGAGTATTGCAAGTGAAATTCGGTAGCAACATGTTTGGGAATGCGGGGGTGGCGGTAGGGAGGTATTAAGATGAGTCCCTGTTATGGCAAACCTGATTAACCTCGAGCAAGTCACCAAGTCCTATGGCTTAAAAACTCTCCTTGATGGGGTATCCCTCGGCGTACAAACCGGGGATCGCATCGGCATCGTGGGCGTCAACGGCGGCGGCAAGACCACCCTGCTGGAAGTGCTCACCGGTATTGAGCCGCCGGATTCTGGCCGCGTATCCCACACCTCGGATCTGCGCATGGCCGTGGTGACGCAGCGCTTTGACCTGCCCGAAGAGCTCACCATCGCGCAGGCGATCATTGAACCCCTCGAGCTCGAGACCTACGAATGGGCCTCCAACGCCAAGGTGCGCGACGTGCTCGGCGGCCTTGGCATCGTGGACCTGGGGCTAGATACTCTCGTGAGCTCCCTGTCCGGCGGTGAGCGCCGCCGCGTCAACCTTGCCGCCGCGCTGGTGCAGGATCTAGACCTCGTGGTGCTCGATGAGCCCACGAACCACCTGGACGTGGAAGGCGTGCAGTGGCTGGCTGACCACCTGCTCAAGCGCAACCTCGCCGTCATCGTGGTCACCCACGATCGTTGGTTCCTCGATACCATTGCCACCTGGACATGGGAAGTCCACGACGGCACGGTCGATGCATACGAGGGCGGATACAACGACTGGACGTTCGCCCGCGCCGAACGCGCCCGCCAGGCCGATGCGATGGAGCAACGCCGCAAAAACTTGGCCCGCAAGGAATTGGCGTGGCTGCGCCGCGGGGCACCGGCGCGTACCTCGAAACCGCGCTACCGGATTGAGGCCGCGGAAGCGCTTATTTCTGATGTTCCCGAGCCGCGCAACAAGGTCGAGCTCATGTCCTTTTCCAAGCAGCGTCAGGGCCGCGTGGTCATCGAGCTAGAAGATGCCACCGTGAAGTCCCCGGATGGCCGCACCTTGGTCGATCACCTCACTTGGCGCCTGGCCCCAGGCGAGCGCATCGGCCTCGTGGGTGTTAATGGCTCCGGAAAGACCACGCTGCTGCGCACACTGGCTGGCGAATACGAGCTCGCAGCCGGAAAGCGCATCGAGGGCCAAACCGTGCGCTTAGGTTGGCTGCGCCAGGAACTCGATGACTTGGATCCGCAGCGGCGGCTTCTCGATGCCGTCGAGGATGTTGCCACCTACGTGCAGCTAGGCAAAAAGGAGCTCAGCGCCTCTCAGCTGGCCGAGCGCCTCGGCTTTTCCGCCAAGCGCCAGCGCACCCCGGTCGGGGATCTTTCCGGTGGCGAGCGCCGCCGCCTCCAGCTCACCCGCGTGCTCATGGCAGAACCCAATGTTTTACTCCTCGATGAGCCCACCAACGACCTGGATATCGATACGCTCCAGGAACTGGAATCCCTACTCGATTCGTGGCCGGGTACCCTGGTGGTCATTTCGCACGATCGCTACCTGATCGAGCGCATTGCGGATAATACGTATGCGCTCTTCGGGGATGGCAACCTGACGAACCTTCCCGGTGGCATCGACGAGTACCTGCGCAAGCGCGAAGAAATCGAGGCCGGCAAGAACACAGGGGTTATAAACCTGGGAGAAAAGAAGACGGGCGCGCCGGCGCCGAAGCCGGAAAAGAAGCTTTCTTCCCAGCAAGAGCGCGAAATCACCAAGAAGATGAACGCGCTTGAGCGGAAGATGCAGAAGCTGGAAAAATCCGCCGCGCAGATCAATGAGAAATTGGCCGCGGCGGCAGAAAAAGTCGATACCGAAGCGATGACTCGCCTCGATACGGAATTAAAGGACAATCGCAGCGCCTATGAGGATTTGGAGATGGAATGGCTGGAGTTAGGGGAGAAGCTCGAGCAGTAGAAGCTCGCATCGCCGATATTGTCCGCCACCTCGATCCGTGGGGCATTATCGGCGCCGCCATTTTGTCTACGCTGGGCCTTACTCCGTCCATTTTGCCCCGCGATTGGCCCTATCAGGGCCTGATTTCGGGCCTTGCCGCCGGGTTTGGCTACGTGGTGGGCATCGGCGTGAAACTGGTGTGGTACCGCTTCGTCGTTAGCAAATGGTCGGATAAGTATCCCTGGCTTGCTGCCTCTGCGTGGGAACCAAAGCGCTACCGGCTGCTCGCGCGCATCGCCACAGGTGCGTTCATAGCCTGGATGGTCGGTTTCGTCATTATCGCCGTGCGCTGGCAGCACGAGCTCGCGAACGTATATTCCGTGCCCGCGCCGTCCATGACCAGCTACCTGCTGGTGGTGCCCCTGGCGCTGGCGGTATTTACCGTCTTCCTGCTCATCCTGCGCTCCATTATCTTTCTGGTGCGCTGGTTAGCGCGGCGCTTCCCGCAGCGGTTCCGCTCCACATACCGCCGCCTCGGGGCAGTACTCATTGTTGCGGTCATCGCTATCTACACCATTGAAAACATCATTCCCGGTGCCATCGTGGGCTTGGGCGATAGGGTATTTACCGCCCAGAACGCCGACCCTGATCCGGATACCCAGCGCCCCACCCTCAGCGAGCGCTCCGGATCGCCTACTTCCGATGTCGACTGGAACGGCGTAGGCCTGCAAGGCTCCCGGTTCCTCAGCTCCGGGGCGCATAAGGCCGAGCTAGAACAGGTCACCGGTAAACCCGCCAAGGAGCCCATCCGCGCCTACGCCGGTCTGGGCAACCGCGATTCCAATGAGGGGCGGGCGCAATTGCTTATCGATGAACTCGAGCGCACCCACGCCCAAGACCGCAAGGCCCTCTTGTTGACCATGACCACCGGTACCGGCTGGGTATCGTCCTATTCCGCGCAAGCCTTCGAACTGCTCTATGGAGGGGATACCGCCATTGCTGCAGCGCAGTATTCCGCCATGCCGTCCGTTTTCCACTTCCTTGGGGGCGGCGGCCAAGTAGAACGCGCCGGGGAAGAGTTCATCAACCCCGTCGTGGACTGGTGGAATTCGCTGCCCGAAGATGACCGGCCCAAGCTCTACCTCTACGGCGAGTCCTTAGGCACAACCGGCATCGAGGCCGCCTTTTCTGGCGTGCGCGATATCGCTAATTCCGTCGACGGCATCTTATTGACCGGCCCGCCGCACTTTAACCAGTTGCGCTCGCAGTTTGTGGAGCGCCGTGATCCCGGGTCGACAGAAATCTCGCCGGTCTACGCCGGCGGGCTCGTGGTCCGTTTTGCCAACGAGGTGGACCAAGTCCGCCGCTGGGGACGCGTTCCGGAAGAGGAGTGGGGCAGGACCCGCATGCTATATATTCAGCACCCTTCCGATCCTGTGAGCTGGTGGTCGCCCGGATTGGCCTTCAAAGAGCCGGATTGGATGAAAGAAGACAGCCCCTATTCGCGTGAGCGCGTGATGCAGTGGATGCCTATTATTACCTACCTACAAATTGCTGCGGATCTACCCGGAGCCAAGGATGTTCCCGATGGGGTGGGCCATAATTACGGGAACTCTGTCCTCGATGGATTTGCGGCCATCGCCGGGCCCGATCTTGCCCGTTCCATTGATTCGGAGGAGCTGCAGCGGCAATTCAATGAACTCGATGTTGGTATTTATTAGGCTTCCTAGGGCTTCTTAACCCCGCGAGGTAACCCAGAGCACGCAGAGCACCGCTTGTATAACAAAGCCATATCGAAGTGGGGCGGAACCGGCGATATGCTTTCGCCCTCTGAAAAGTTATGACAAGCTGAAAATCATGAAGCCGATTCGAAGCGCCACCGCAGCAGTCCTGACCACCGTACTCGCCCTGTCTGGTACCACGGCAGTGGCTTCTGCGGAGCTTACCGCGGCCCCGCAGGTTCAGCAGGTTTCCACCCTTGCTGAAAAGTACAACGTTACTTTGCCCAGCTTTCTAAAGGCCGCACCTGAAGCTGAACCGGAAGTAGCAGCGGAAGAAGCGCCTACGGATGCAGCCGCTCCGGAGCCACAGGCCTTCGAGGCCCCGCAGGTTGCCGCTGACTTGCAGGTAGCCACCGCCGATCACCTAGCCCAGGCTGGTCACCACCCAGATGAGACCGCAACCGCTATCGCACAGGAATGGGCAAACCAGGGTGCAGGCGGTGAGCTTACGTACTACGGCGACGTGGCAAGCGGCGTGACCCACACCGATGAGGGTCAAGGCAACGTCTACCGTCTGTCTGAAGAACAAGCCCAGGAGCGCCTCAACTGGTTCAACCTGGGCCTCGAGGTAACCCCCGGACCCGAGTACGGTTACGGCGTCGCTACTGCCTTTGATGGCGAGTTCATCTACATCGCGGAATACTTCCTCAACTAGTTCTTATTCCCGCGATACCTGCCCCCGATTCTCCTGAGGCCCGCGCGCATGGCAGAGCAGCCATGACGCAGTGGGAACAATATTGATAGAATCGGGGGCATGATTTTGATTAACGTACAGTTCCACGTAAAGCCTGAATACGCCGATACTTTCCTTGATGAGATCAACTGGTACACCGAGGCTTGCAACGCCGAGCCGGGTTGCATCGACTTCAAGTGGTACCGCGATCCGGAAGATTCTCAGCGCTTCCTGCTGCTCGAGTCCTACGCAGATGGCAAGGACGTAGAGCACGTTCAGGGCGAGCACTTCAAGCGCGCCTGCGACGAATTCCCCAAGTACCTCGTAGAGACCCCAGACATCATCAACGTCCACATCGATGGCCGCACCGGTTGGGACAAGATGGGCGAGTTCGCCGTCGATTAATCTCGCTGCCTAGTACTAAAGCCCGCACTCATGTCAACCATGAGTGCGGGCTTTAGTTATGCGTTCATCTACGAGCCAGAACATAAAACCCCGCCCTTCATTCTCACGGGGCGGGGAACCCGCCCCGTGAGAATGAAGGGCGGGCGAGGGTGAGGCTGAGGTAGGAGGCCGACCCAGATGTGCTAGCTACCTCCGGCCGCGCTCTCCGTTAAGCCTGGCATTGTGAGGATACGCTCTTGTCGTATTTGGAATATTGCTTCAAAGCGTCATAGAAGGCGTCGGAATAGCCGGTGGCGCCTTCGGGAAGCGGGTGCACGCCATCGGAGTAGAGCATGTCCGGATTATTTTCGGCATAGCCACACCAGTCGGCGATATAGGCATTGTCGTATTCCTTGCCGGCGTCGATGACGTCCTGCTGGGACTGCGCCATCCACTCGCGATCACCGTAGGGAACAACCATTACCACGGTATGGTCCTTGCCGATGATGTCCATGGCCTGGCTGATTTGATTTGGCTGGGCGGCGCCGTTGGTGCCGAAGCCCAAGAATACGGTATCGCGCAACGTGCCGGCGTCCTTCATTTGTTGAAGGATTTGGATACCCACCGTGTAGTGGCGGGATTCCTGGGCATCGATATAAATTCCGGGGAAACGTTGGCTGAGGGCATCGCTAGCCGCCAGCATCACCGAATCACCGATCGCGGTAATATCTGTCCCCTTCGGGATGGGGCGGGTCTTGGCGTCATCCTTTGCTTCGTCTTTATCGTCTTCAGTCGATGTTGTTGACGGAGCGGATGCCTCCGGTGGAGGTGGGTTATTGCTTTCGTTTTGCTGCTGGAGCTGGTCGAGCTGCTGCTCCAATTCGGTCTTGTCGCTGGAATTAACTACGCCGTACACAACGCCCACCAGAGAGGCGACGACCAAGAACGGGACGACAGGCCACATGGCCTTGCCAAAACCATCCTTGAGTTCGCTGAAGCTCGGGCGCGAGGCCCAGTAGTTCTTCCACGTCTTCTTGTATCCGCCGCGGCGGAAAGGATTCTCGATGAACTGATAAGAGATCTCCGAAAGGATCAGGGAGATGGGGACGGCGACAAGACCCAGAATCCAAGTATTCTCAGAATTCTGATTGCCGTGGAATAGCGCCTCCAAAATCATGATGACTGGCCAGTGCCACAGGTACAGCGAGAAGGAACGCTGACCCAACCACCGACTGACCTTCGTCCTAAACAGCGGCGTCATCGGGCCGTACTCGTGGATGACACCCCACACCATGAGGGCACCAAGGATGCTGGTGATAAAGAGCCCGCCGCGGTAGGTAAATTCGGCATCGTCAGGCATGAGGAATAGCTGCGCGACATAGCCGATGAGCGCCAAGAAGCCAATGATGCCGGCGGCACGGGTTTCTACCTTGCCGGAGGATGCCCAAGAATCCGCGTTGGGATCGGACTTCGTAGAGGTCACCAACAAGGAGAGGACAGCGCCGGTCAACAGGCCGAATGCGTGGGTATCCGTGCCGTAGTACACGCGGGTGGGGTCTTCACCTGGCGTAAAGATAAACCACATGGCTGCGAAGGAGGCAAGCCCCAGCACGCTGGCGACGACGACCGGAAGGCGGCGCGGCTGGCGTGACGAGATGCGGAAAATACCCAGCATGAGCAGTGGCCAGATGAGGTAGAACTGCTCTTCTACGGCGAGTGACCAGTAGTGGGCGAATACCTGGATCTCGTTATCGGCGAAATAGGATTGCGAGGTCGCAATCTGCGTCCAGTTATTGACAAAGAACAGGGTGCCGAAGAATTGCTGACGCAGGCCGACGGCCAAATCGCCGCCAACCCACGCAACGATTGCCGTACAGAAAACGAGCACGGCGACGGCGGCCGGCAGGATGCGCCTGAAGCGTCGGACCCAAAAGTCTTTCAGGCTAATCGTCCCGGACGTGCGGTATTCGCGCACGAGGAGTGACGTAATAAGAAATCCGGAGAGGACGAAGAACATGTCCACGCCCAAGTAACCGCCGGGTAGGGCGTCGTCGAAAAAGTGGTAAAAGACAACGGCGAGAACGGCTAGGCCGCGCAGGCCATCGAGGCCCTTGACTTGGCGTAGCCGCGCGTGCCGCTTCTTGCGCACGTTTTTATCCTCTGGCGGTATTGCAAGTACTTCAGAGTCGTTTTGTTGATTCTGCAAGGGGTATTTCGATTTATTGGCGCCCTGCTTGCCTTGCGCAGACGACTGCTCCGCAGAGTGATTGGCTGCAGGTTGTTGTTCTCGCGCGTTCTCTTCGGCAGGGCGCTTAGCCTGAAAGGCCATCGTGGGCGCGGTCTTCTCTCCGCTTGGGTTCCCAGGCTTTTGTTCTTGCGCAGAGGCGGACCCCTGGATAGAGGCAGGCTCCTGGACGGAGGCGGGGCCCTGTGCCGTGGCGGATTCTTGTGTGGTTTGGCGCTGTTCTGGTCGCTTGCGACTAGATGCGCGCTGTTCAGGCTTGTGCTGTTTGGGCTTAGCTTGCTCAGGCGTGTGTTGTTTGGGCTTAGCTTGCTCAGGCGTGTGTTGTTTGGGCTTTTGGGCGGGCCAAGACTGCTGGGTGGGAAATTCAGGGGTTCCTTGTGCGGCGTTCGCCGAATCATCGGCAGGCTTTGCAGGGCCAGAAGGCTTAGTCGTACCCGAAGGACGAGCGCCGTCGGAGGACCGAGTAGTACCGGAAGACTGGGATGCGCCAGCGGAGTTTTTAGGGCGGGAAGTACTAGGACTGCTAGACGTACCGCCGGGGCTCGCTGGGAATTCCTTCGTCTCGGCCGCGGGTTGCTGCGGTTTCTTAGATCCTTTGGGCGTGGCTGGCTTTATCGGTTGGCGCTTTTTCGCTTCGGCCTTTTTCTGGGCGGAACCGTTTTGCTTGTTTTGGGTAGTGCCCTTAGTTGGAGCGGATTTGGCAGCCTTCGCATTTTGGGTGCGAGTTGCCTGCTTTTGTTGCGGCGTGGGCGTACCTATCTGGCGCGACTGGCGCGCGAGACCACGGTTGATGTCCGTAGGCTGTGTTTGTGCAGCTTTCTTACTGTCCTGCTTGCCTTTGTCCTGTGGTGTTGACTTGCTGTTTTGCCCACTCGAGCGGGGAGCCTGTTGTTGCTTCCGCGCGCCTTTATCAGTGTGGCTTTCCGCATTCGGTTCGGCGGGTGCGGTGGATTTAGGCGTAGAAGCCTCAGTGGAGGAATCACCTGTAGGCCCATCCTTTTGCCGCGTCGAAGGCGGCGTGGCCTCATTACGCTCGGAATCTTTCTTCCCCAGCAGCGAGCGCAGAAAACGATTCACATGAACTCCCATTGCACTACGAAAATGTACTAATCGGCCAATTTTAGACCGCGAGCAGCGCCATTACCCAAAGTAGAGAGCACGGCGTGGCGCGGGAAATTGGCAATATTTAACGGATAGATGGTGAAAGAAAAGAGTCTAATCCTATTGGCTGGCAAAAAGCTGATTCAGCACTGTCAGCACCCCATACTCGGTATTGGGCGGGGCGATTGTATCGGCAATGGCTTTGAGCTTAGGATGCGCATTGTCCATGGCAATGGCGGTGCCAGCGGCTTGGAGGAGTTCGAAATCATTGAGGAAATCCCCAAACGCCGCGGTGCGAGATTGGGGGATACCCAGCAGCGATGCCATGGTTTCTAGCGCCACCCCCTTATTGACCCCGGCCGCCATCACATCGAGCCACACTGCCCCAGATACCGCAATATTGTGCTCGGGCACGGCCTCGCGCAGCGGATCGTGGAGGTGTTTCTCGCTGCCATCGGCGCAGAAGGCCGCGATTTTGATAATGTCCTCATCGAGCAGATTGTGCAGGTCATCCACCCAGGTGATGGATTTATAGTACTTGGAAATTTCGGCGGAGGCTTGCTCGTCGATGCGCGTTTCCACAAACGCCGTTGCCGGCGTGCACAGCACCACGGTGTGGGGTTGGGCTACCGCGTCGAGCGCTCTCACCGCAGCGTGGACGGCCGATGACGGCAGGGGCGTAGTGCTCAGCAGCTCGTTATTGTGCACAACCACGGAGCCATTTTCCGCAATAAAGGTCTCTTCATGAGGAAACATCTCTTGCAGGGTGGCGAGCTGGCGCCCCGATGCCGGAACGAGGGTGACGCCAAGCTCGGTTGCGCGCTGGCTAGTCTCCGCGAATCCTGGCGGCAAGTCGCCGTTTCCATCGAGCAGGGTGCCGTCCATGTCTAGGGCGATAAGCTGTGGAAGCAAAATTAAGACCTATCTGTGAAGTCGCAAACGGTAGCTAGGTATATGAGTTGTGTGTCACAATAGGGGATATGACTAATGATGCACCTATCGTGTCCTCAATCCGCAACCATACCGGAGTCATTGAGCTCAACCGCCCAAAGGCTCTCAACTCCCTGAGCCCAGAAATGATCGATCTCATTGCCGCCGCTTTGGATAAGTGGCGTGATGATGACGAGGTAGAGCAGGTCCTTTTGACCTCTACCAACCCCAAGGCTTATTGCGCCGGCGGCGATGTCCGCTTGGCCCGCGACGGCATCGTGGACGGCAAATACGACGAGGTGGATGACTTCTTTGCCTCGGAATACACCCTCAACGGGGATATCGCGGAATACCCCAAGCCGGTCATCGCGCTGGTGGATGGCATCGCTATGGGCGGCGGTCTTGGTGTCTCCGCGCACGGCTCGCACTGCGTGGTCACGGATAAGACTTTCGCCTCCATGCCGGAGATGAATATTGGTTACGTCACGGATGTGGGCATGGCGTATGCCTCCCAAAACGCCGTAGGCACGCGCGGTAAGGCCTCGCCAGAGCTCGCGAAGTTCTGGGGTATTACCGGCTACCGCATGTACGCCGCCGACCTCGTGTGGAGCGGGCTGGCCACTGACTACGTAAAAGACGGCGATGCCTTTGCCAACGACGTCATTGACAAAGGCATTGACGCCGCGCTGGAACAGCACTCCGTGCAGCCGGAAGATGAGGCCCCGCTTGCGGAGCTCATCGAAGGGATCGAGGCTAGCTTCCGCCACGATTCCTGGCAGGACATCACCGCTGCCGCAGAGGAGTACCCAGAACTGAAGGAGCTGGTAGAAAAGCTCACCGCGCAGGCCTGCCCGACCTCCATCGTGGCCGCGCTGGAGCTCTACCGAGCAGAGGCGGAGTGCTCGAGCATTCGCGATGCCCTTGAGCTGGAAAAGAAACTCGGCGCCTATATGTATCGCCGCGATGACTTTTCCGATGGCGTGCGCGCGGTATTGGTGGATAAATCCAATGACGCGGCATTCAAACCGGCAAGCGTCGCGGATGTGGATGTAGACGCCATCCGCGACGTATTAGCTAAAGATTAATCCCGCGGAAGGAGGCGTAGGCCGATCGGGCCCGCGCCTCATTGATCTCTCGGGGTGGGGTAGCCGCCAGCGTTGCCTCCGTGGCCGCGGATGTGGGCTGCGGCAAATGCAGCGCTTCGGAATCGAGGAGGACGAGGCCGACGCGGCCATCGGCAAGCGTGGTGCCCACCAAAGTCCACATGCCCAGGATGGGCAGGGCTAGCTGGGGTATCTGCCGGGCGCGCGCGTAGTCCAGCGGTAGCGCGGGCCGGATTAGCGCCGGTACCTGGTGATCGATGCCGAAGCGGTACAGGTTCGCGGCAGCCTGCGCGGCTGCGGTGTCCTTGACCTCAGGATCGGCCCACGCCCACAGGAATCGCTCCTCCGAAATGGTGGCGATGAGTACCGCCGTGGCCTCGGCCTTCCCGCCAGAATAGCGGATCTCCGCCGTTGCCTCGTTCGCATTGAGGTGCACCGTGGCCTCGGGGAAATTGCCCTGGAAGTACATCTGGTGCTCCATGCCGTAATAAAAGGCATCCTCGATGATGCGGGTATCCTTCATGCCCGGCTCGATGGCGGTAATCTGCGGCGCACTCTCTGCGCTAGAAAAATACAGCGTCGTTCCATCGGAAAAATGCTCGACGGACTCCGCAGTGGAGTCCGCGGCAGATTCCGCGCCGACCTCTGCGGCCGTGATGCCTAAGTGGTGGGCGAGTTCGTGCACCGCGCGTTGCTCATCAATGTCCGGCGCGCTGCGGCGAATGCCTGCTGCAACGCTGGTGGGAAAGTCGAGGCGAGGGTGAAAATCCACAGCAATAATCGCCTCATGATCGCCTTGTTGTGCCCGCAGTACCGGGGCATTGCCGGCCAAGAGGCGAGCGAGGGGGATGAACTTTGCCGGGTCATCCCCGCCCTGCGGCAGGTCGGCCTCCGCCTGCATCGCCCACTGCCAGGTAGGCGAATCGGCGCGATCGATGACGGCGATGCGTGTGCCCCGGAAGTCTTTGACACCGGAGGGAGAGCTGCAGCGGATTTCCACGGGCTGATTGTGGTTAAGGCGCCCCTCGGAATCCATTGAGGGGGTGAGGAAATTAAATTCCACGTCGGTGGTATCGCCCAAGCGGGCCCGGAAGGCGGCATCAAGGCCCGACTGAATAAAGCAGGCATCGCGGGTGGCCTGGGCAAGCGAATTCGAAGTATCCATAATTACCTACGAGGATACTGAAACCTCATACGAGGCCGCGCAGGGTGGCAAAGGCGTGGTGGACCAGCTCATCGCGTTCCCTTTTGCCGGGGGACCTGCCCAATTCGCAGCGCCTTTTCAGCTCTTGCTGGCAGGCATTGCCGGTGCTGCCGCACGCGGTCAAGATGATGGTGAGCTCGAAGGCCGAATATTCGGGGTAGCGCTCTTGAAAGGCAACGACGACACGGTGCGTGACGCTATCGAATTTCTTCTTTTCCTCGGCGGTGTGGCTGAGGTTTTCCATCGCCTCGCCGATCTTGAACAGGCTGTGCAGCGAGCGCAGCTCCATGTCTTCATTGTCTAGGGCATCAATGAGCGTGTATTCCAAGACCGCAGAGATGGGCTCGCCGGGAAATGCGGTGGGGATATCCTCTGCGAATGCCTCGAGGACATCCGCGGTGTAGTGCAAGAGGGAATCGGCCACGGAAGAAAAATAATTATGGAACGTGCGCGGGGACACCCTGACGGCGCTGGTGATATTGGAGACCGTGACTGCCTCAGCGCCGCCGTCCAAGGCGAGGCGGGCCGCGGCATCAGACATGGCCTGCCGCGTTGCTCGCTTCTTGGATTCGCGCAAACTAGTCACGATGAACCTTTCCTACCTTGTCGTGCTGAAAGCGCATGAGTGCCTCGCGCTCCTTGTGCAGGGCTTCGCCCTCGATATCCATATTAGGCACGATCTTATTCAACCACTTAGGGAACCACCACGCCTTGTCTCCCAAGAGGAACATGGTGGCGGGGATGACCATCATGCGGATAACGAAGGCATCGATAAGCACGCCCATTGCCAGGGCAAAGCCCATGGTCTTAATGAATGGCTCGTCCATCAGGATAAACGCCGCGAATACCGAAATCATGATCAGTGCTGCGGCCGTGACCACGCGTGCGCCGTGCTTAAAGCCATTCGAGGTTGCGTTGGCGGCGGTCTTGCCGCTGACGTAGCCCTCGCGCATGCGGGTGACCAAGAAGACCTGGTAGTCCATGGCCAGGCCAAAGGTCAGGCCAATGAGCATGATGGGCAGGAAGGATAGCAGCGGCTGCGGGTCGTTGACGAGGCCGAACATGCCCTCTTGCCAGATGCCAACGGTAATGCCGAAGGTGGCGGCCACGGAAAGCCCGTAGCCTGCGGCGGCAATGAGTGGAACCCAAATGGAGCGGAAGACCAGCATTAAGACGATGAAGGCAAGGCCCAAGACGATGGCCACGTACGGTACGAGCACGCTACTCAGGCGCTCAGAAATATCGTCGAAGATCGGGGTGATACCGGTAATGCCGTAGGAGCCGCCGTCCTTAGAAAATTCGCCCTGGTACTCGCGCAGGTGCTCCAAGGTCTCGGTGGTTTTCTCATCGGTTGCGCCGGTGGTTGGCGTGATCATGATCTGGGCGGCATCGCCGTTATCCGTGGTTTGGATGATTTGGGCGTTATCCACGCCCTCGGTGTCGTTGAACTTGTGGAGCAGATCCTGGAAGGCCGGCATGCGGTCTTGTTCGGAGACGTCTTCCACATTGACAAAGGCGATCATCGGGGCATTGCGGCCTGGACCAAAGGCCTCCTCGGACATCTCGTAGGCCTCGCGCTGTGGGGTGCCGGGTTTAGCGGAGCCATCGGTAGGCATGGCCAGGCGCATATTCGCAAATGGGATGGCCAGGATGGCAAGTACGATAACGCCTACGCCTAGGTGCAGCCACGGGTGAGCGCGCACGCGGCGGACCCAGCGCAGGCCCATGGTTGGCTTCTCGTCCTCGGGGTCTGGAACCTTGGGTCCGGGCACGCGCCCGGCGAAGATCTTGGTGCCCAGCAGGCCCAGCACGGCGGGGATGAAGGTATTGGCCACTAGCACGGCGATGACCACGGTGCCCGCGGCGGCGATAGCCATGGTGGATAGGAATGGGATGCCGATAATGGTCAGGGCTGCTAGGGCGATGACCACGGTGGTACCGGCGAAGACGACGGAGCCACCGGCGGTGCCCAGCGCCATGCCCATGGCGTGGGCGCGGGTTCCCTTATCCATCTTCTTCAGTTCCTTGGCCAGTTCCTTTGGCGTCAGGTTATTCAGGCCCGAGGAGGTGATGAGCTCATTGCGGAAGCGGTTGACAATGAACAGGGCGTAGTCGATGCCCACGGCAAGGCCGATCATGGAGGCCAGCGTCGGGGTCATATCGGAGACGGTATCGGTAAAGATGGTGGCCAGCTGCACGCCGAGGATGCCGATGCCCACGCCGATGACGGCGGAAATCAGCGGCATGCCGGCAGCTATGAAGGAGCCGAAGGTCACCAGCAATACGATGGCGGCAACCACCATGCCGATAAGTTCGGCGCTGCCATTCATGCCAGCCTCGGCCATCGCAAAGGCATTGCCCTGGTACTTAACGGAGAGGCCTTCGCCGTCATGCTCGTGCAGGACATCCGTTACCGCAGCCATATCGTCATCGTTGATGTCCATGACATCAGCGGCATCGAAGGCGATGGTGACGGTGCCGGTGGTCTTATCCTCGCTCAGCGGGGAAAGCTGCTGCAGGTTCTTCGCAACCTGCTCTTCGGGCATGCCTTGGGCCCGCATCTGCTCGCCCATTTGCTTTTCCATGCCAGCGGCGGCGAGGACCGGGCTGACCAACTCATCCTCGTTCTTCAGCGCACCGGTGTCCTTGAGATCTTGGAGCAGCTTGTCGATGTCCCCGGCAACGGCAGCATCGCTCAGCTCCTTGCCCGCAGGGGCCTGGATGACCACGGTGCCCTCTGGGGCGCTCATGGCATCGGTATCTTGATCGAAGTGCTCCATCATCTCTTCTTGAGTAGTGGTGGAGTCCATCTCTGGCATGGCGAAGTTGGGGTTCGGGGTTTTGGCAAAGCCGGCGGTGAGGCCGACCATCGCCACCAAGACGATGAGCCAGAAGGCGAGGAAGGGCCATACCGTTCGGTAGGACCAGCTTCCCAGCCGGTAGAGGAATCTGGACATGGTGAGCTCCTTTATGCGTGAGAGGTATGGGCACTGCTTCTAAAACCTTGCATAGTCTATGCAATCTTGCGGAAATGGTGCAAAATAAGGTGCAGGTAGGCATAGTGGCGCAATAATGTGACCTATAACCCAGCCCAGCCCAGAGTGCACAGGGTGGCGCGAAGGATCGGTAGACTATCGCGCATGATTCATGCGGTAAGTTTCGCTCTCTTGGATTCGGTCAATGCCTTGCTCATTGGCATCCTCGTGGCCATCGGCATCATGCTCCCGCGCGGGAAGTACCGCTGGATTGCCGGCCTAGTCATCCTGGGCGATTGGTTGGGAGTTCTTACCGCCGCGGCCGTGGTCATGTTCGTCCTATTGGGCGTGCGCGAACAGATAGCGGCCATTTTGGAGTCACCGATTGCCGGCGGCATCCTCATCATCGTCGGCATCGCCCTAGCCTTTGCCGCCTGGCATTCCCAGGGAAAACCCAATGCCTTGATCGGGCGCATGCTGCAACCGCTGCGCAGGCCTTCTATCACCACCGTGCTTATCGGGTTCGTGATGGGCGTGGTGCAATCGCTGACCTCCGTGCCGTTTTATTTTGGCCTCATGTTCTTAGCCACCGAGGATCTGTCGCTCGCCGCCCAATACGGCGGCCTTCTGTGGTACGCCACCCTGGCGCTTTCCCTGCCGGTGGTGTGCGGCCTTTTCTTCGCCGTGGTGCGCGCCCACCCAGACTCAGCTGCTGGTCGAGTCTTTGCAGCGGCACGCGAAAACAGCACGCGGGTAGCACTCATCAGCGGCTATGTAGTTGCCGCCTTCCTTATCATCATGGGTGTCGTGAACCTGTAGGGATGCGCTAGTCAAAGTAGACATCATCAAGCGCGAGCTCAGAGGCAGATTGCTGTTGTGCAAGGTCCACGTAGCGCGCGGCGTGTGGGATAAACGCCGCGGACTGCTCGGCGGAAAGCTCGCGACGCACGGTGGCCGGGACGCCGGCGGCCAAGGAGCGGGCCGGGATTTCCGCGCCCTCGCGCACCAGCGCGCCGGCGGCGATGAGTGAACCGGGCCCGATGGTGGAGCGAGATAGCAGGGTAGCGGACATGCCCACCAGGCTGCCAGCGCCCACATGGGTGCCGTGGAGCATGGCCATGTGGCCTACCGTGACATCGTCTTCAAGGGTGCACGGTGCCTCCCGTTCCACGTGGATAACGCTATTGTCCTGAATATTGCACCGGCTGCCAATGCGGATGGGGCCAACATCGCCGCGCAGCACGCAGCCATAAAATACGGAAGAATCTGGGCCGATTTCCACATCACCAATGATGGTGGCATTCGGCGCGATCCACGCGCTGCGGTGGATGCGCGGGCGCGCGCCTTGGAAGGGATAAATAGGCATTATTCCACCACCACCGCGAGGCTGGGGGACAGCTCGAACTCGCTGGGGGCATCGGCAAGCGATGCCCCTGCAAGCTCGGCCTGAGAAAGCGCGCTCGCCAGCGTCGGCGTGATGGGGATGATCCAGCCGTGCTTGGGGTCTTTCACCGGCAGCATATCCTTCGTCACGGCGGGGAAATGCGCCGTGGTGGTGGGGGAGATAAGGGTCGCGGACTCGCGCGAACCGGCGAGCTCAGCAAGGGCCCGCGCGCCCTGCTGGCCGGTAATAATGATGATCAGCTGGCCGGCGGTCCTAATATCTAGCCGGTCCACCTGCACGGTCGTCGCGGCGGAATCAGGCCGCGCCAAGTGCGGCGCCCCATTCCCGGTAAGTTTGGCAAGAGCGTCCAATAATCCCATAGCCTTTAAGTCTAGCCGCGCAGCCAGGAAGCGGGGTTGACCGCCGTAACATTACCGCGCGTATTATGGGAGACCATGATTGATGCCAGCAACACCGCCCTTGTTATCGAAGGCGGCGGAATGCGCAATTCCTATACCGCCGCCTGCATAGTCAAACTCATCCAAGAAAACGTCACCTTTGGATGGGTAGGCGGAGTATCTGCCGGCGCCTCCCACACGGTTAATTACCTCTCGCACGATGCCAAGCGCGCGGAGGAATCCTTCACGGATTTTGTCAATAACCCCAGCTTTGGCGGCGTGGGCTCGCTGGTGCGCGGCAATGGCTATTTCAATGCGGAATATATCTATGAGCGCTCCGCGGATAAGGATATGCCCTTTGACTGGGATGCGTACCGCAAGCACCCAGCGGATATGGTCCTCGCCGCCGCGCGGGCCGATACCGGCGAATCCGTGTATTGGACCCGCGATGATGTGAAGGAACCAGAAGATCTGTATGTGCGGGTGCGCGCCTCCTCTACGCTGCCGCTGCTTATGCCCATCCGCATCATCGATGGCTCGCCCTATGTGGACGGCGCCTTGGGCTCGTCCGGTGGAATTACCATCGAGCAAGCGGAAGAGGCCGGCTACGAGAAATTCCTCTTCATCGGCTCCAAGCCGCGCGGATATGTCCGCCCCGAGGTAGCGCGCCCGGCGATTACCCGCCGCATTTTCCGCAAGTACCCCGCTATTGCCGATGCCCTCATTGGCCGCCCACCCATCTATAACGCGGCCAAGGACCGGCTCCTCGAGCTAGAGCGCCAGGGCAAGGCGCAGCTGTTTTTCCCGGAAGATATGCAGGTGGCCTCTACCGAGCGCAATGTGGATAAGTTGCGCGCGAATTACCAGGCCGGCAAGGCGCAAACCCATGCCGAGTGGCCAAAGTGGAAAGAATTCCTACTGGATTAGCTCACCTCTGGGCGGTGGTGTGAGATCGCCCTCCTGATTCTTTGTGGCAGCAGGAGGGATAATCGCGTGCGCTGCACTAATGGCGGTATTCGGTGCAAGGTGCGAAGGTTTTTCAGCTAGCTAAATCGCGCCAAGCTCCTAAGATTGCACAGCGTGTTAGCGATTTTTGATGGCAATATTTGGCTGAGCATTTTCTTCATGATCGTGCTCGGCACGCTTTTTGGCATGATTCCCTTTGGCCCGCTGCGCTTCGGCGCGGCGGGTACCCTTTTTGTCGGCTTAGCCTTCGGGTCCTTTATTGATCTGGATGACAATATCCTTAGTTCCTTGCAGGAGCTGGGTTTGGGCCTCTTTATCTATATGCAGGGGCTCTCTGCCGGCGAGGCCTTCTTCAAGGGCTTTTCTACCCAGCTAAAGCACATGTTGCTCGCCACGGTGGCGGTAATAGCCGCGGCGGCTGCGGCGCTGGGCATAGGCAGCCTCATGGGGCTATCGCCGCTGGCGGTGACCGGCGTATTCTCCGGCGCGACGACGTCCACGGCATCGCTGGCCGTGGCCCAGCAGCAATCCGGCGAGGAGCTGCCCGCCGTGGGCTATTCCTTGGCCTATCCAGTCGGCGTGGCCGTGGCCATCCTCCTCGTGGCATTCATCCTGCGGCATAGTTGGCCCGCGCAGAAGGACCAGGACCACTCGGCGGAAAAGATTTTCCGCTCGCGGACGATTAAGGTCACCCGCGAAATTTCCTATGCCGAGCTGCGCGAGAAATTCGCGGATCATTTCATCATCGCCACCATCCGCCGCGGCCGTGACATCGACGTGCCGGGCGATAACCCAGAATTGCACCGCGGCGATGTCCTGCGCGTGCTGGTGACCAAGGCAAAGGCTAAGGAGCTTACGGGTGCCCTGGGAAAGCGCCAGCCCCAAACCCCGTTTGTGGATAAGCGCCTGGTCAATGAGACCGTGGCCATTTCCAATGAGGATATTGAGGGCCGCAAGGTCAAGGAGTTAAACCTCTTTTCGCGTTACGGCGCGCGGATTGTGCGGGTGCGCCGCGGCGATGAGGAATTCCTTGCCACCAATGAAACCCACCTTGAATCCGGCGATGATCTAGAAATCGTGGTCAAGCATGACCGCCTGGGTGATGTTCGCGATTATTTTGGCGATTCCGTGACCGCATACTCGCAGCTTAATTGGGTAGCACTCGGCGGTGGGCTGACCATCGGCTACCTGATTTCCCTCATCGTGATTCCGCTGCCTGGTGGTGCGTCCTTCGAGCTCGGGTTCGCGCTGGGCCCACTGATCACCGGCCTAGTCCTCGGCGCCCTGCACCGCACCAGCCGCATTCCGTGGCAGATCCCGTCCCCGATTAATACTGCATTTCAGCAGTGGGGGCTTGCCATCTTCTTGGCCTCAGTAGGCCTGTCCTCCGGCGAGGCCTTTGTGTCCACCGCCTTTTCTTGGATGGGGCTGAAATCCATGGTGCTGGCCGCGATCATTGCCGTTATCATCATTGGGATTTTCGCGGTGGCCAGCCGTTTTATGGGGCAATCCGAAACCCGCACCTCCGGCGGAATTTCCGGCCTCTTTGGCCAGCCCGCGGTGGTCAATTACGCCACGGGCGCCAGCTCGGATTCGCGAATACTTACCGGCTATACCTCCACCATCGTGGTGGCGCAGTTCATGAAGATCGTGGTCATCCCGGTCATGCTGCTCTGACGGGGCAGCCGCTCTATTAATCCGCGACCAAGGTCTCCATGGTCAGCTCTGGGTGTTCCTTCTCAATGAAGGCGAGCTTCCACTTATCGCCAAATAGGGCGATGAGCTCGCCGTCTTGGCGGGTGAAGATCTCCACGCCGCGCTGGCGGCCGAGTTCCGGTGCGGATTCGGCATCGGTGCGCCGCGCCACGGAGTAGGGGATGGGCTCGGTGACGGTTTCGACGTTGTACTCGAATTCCATGCGGGCCTGCATGACCTCGAACTGCATGGGGCCGACTGCCGCCATGACCGGGGAAGCATCACCGCGCGCATCGTTGCGCAGGACCTGCACTACGCCTTCGGCCGAGAGCTGTTCCAAGCCCTTGCGGAAGGCCTTGTACTTGCCCAGCGATTTCGCGCGCAAGATGCGGAAGGCCTCCGGGGCGAATTGGGGCATGGGCTTGAACTGCACCTTTTTGCCGGAATAGATGGTGTCACCGGGTGCTAGCGAGCCCGCGTTGACGAGGCCCACGATATCGCCTGGGTAAGCGGTATCCACGGTATCGCGGGTGCGGCCAAAGACCGTCAGCGCATACTTGGTGGAAAAACTGCGGCCGGATTGGGCGTGGTTGACCTGCATTCCGCGCTCGAATTCGCCGGAGACCACGCGCATAAACGCCAAGTTGTCGCGGTGTTTTTGGTCCATGCCCGCCTGCACCTTGAAGACGACGCCGGAGAAGTCATCGGCTACCTCGCGGACCTCATCGATAGCGCTGGTGGCTGCCTCCACGGCCTTGGGATCGGATTCGCGGGAATGCGGCGCCGGGGCGATGGCGCACAAGGTATCCAGGATCTGGTGGACACCGAAGTTCAGCATGGCCGAGGCGAAGATGAGCGGGGAGGTCACGCACTGCTCAAAAAGTTCTTGATCGTGCAGGGCGCCATCGGCAGCAAGCAGCTCGGCTTCCTCTACCGCGGTTTCCCACACGTCCTCTTCCTTTTCTTCTGCGGCGGCAGGATCGTAGTGCTCTTCCGGCGCGATGGTGGAACCACCGGCGGTGCGGATGAAGTGGATGTAGTTATCGGCCTCGCCGTCATCATTGATGTGGGCCAGGCCGCGGAAATCGCCCGCGATGCCCACCGGCCAGTACAGCGGGGTGGGCTGCAACTGGATTTCGTTTACGATCTCATCAACGAGCTCGAGTGGCTCGCGGCCCACGCGGTCCCACTTGTTGATCACCGTGACGATGGGCAGCCCGCGCGCCTTACAAACGCGGAAGAGCTTGAGGGTTTGTGGCTCGAGGCCCTTGGCGGCATCGATAAGCATCACTGCGGCATCTACCGCGGTGAGCACGCGGTAGGTATCCTCCGAAAAGTCCGCGTGACCTGGGGTATCAACCAGGTTGATCATATAAGGCTCGCCCTCGTGCCCCTCCGGGGCGTATTCAAACTGCAGCGCGGACGAGGCGACGGAGATGCCGCGGTTTTTCTCCATGTCCATCCAGTCAGACACGGTGGACTTGCGGTTGCCCTTGCCGTGGACCGCGCCGGCCTCATTAATCACGTGCGCATGCAACGCCAGCGCCTCCGTCAGCGTGGACTTACCGGCATCCGGGTGGGCGATAACGGCGAACGTGCGGCGGCGCGAGGCCTCAAAAGCGACAGAACTCATGCGCCATAGTCTAGTGGTTTCCCGCTACCACTCCACATTGAGGCGGCGGCCCAGATCCTCAAAGACGCGGTGTGCCACGGAGGTATTCTTCGCAATCGGGCGCTGCATGCCCAGCGTGCGTTTATTATTGTAGTATTCCCCGGACTGGAAATGGATGCCCTCGGTGCCGGTGAGGAAGTAGGCCAAGTTCTCGCCGCCGGCCTCTGCGGTGCCAAAGGCCTTGCCGATGACCCCGGAGTACACCTTGCCGGTAAGCCCTTTCGAGGACTTGCCAAACTCGGTGGCTAAAACGCCTGGGTGAAAGGACACCGCGTTGATGCCGTGGGCATCGATAAAGCGGGCGAGCAAGATATCCGCTAGCTTGGCATTGCCGTATGCGCGCTCTGGGCTGAAATGCTCCAGCGTATTGGGATCTGCCGGATCGAAATTTGAGATCAGCATATTGGCCAACGACGCCGTATTGACCACGGTGGCGCTACTATCGCGCAGCTTTTCTTGCAACAGAGATGTCAAAAGGAAAGGTACGACGACATTGACCTGCCACGTGCGCTCGAACCCATCAGCGGTCATGGTAGGGCCATCGAAGATGCCGCCGGCATTATTGCCCAAGGCATCGATGCGCTCTAGTTGTTGCAGGTCATCAGCCAGTTGGCGGACCTCAGCAAGCGATTCGAAATCGGCGAGGAAATACTGCCCGTCCACTTCCTGTGCAACGGCCTTGGTCTTGTCCGGATTGCGGCCGATGATGACGAGGTTATCCTGCGGGCGGGTGCGGTGAATCTGCTGGGCGGCTGCGGCACCAATGCCTGACGATGCCCCGGTGATCACGATGGTCCTAGCAGCGGAGTACGGCGAAGTCATAGGCTAGATTCTAGCTATGGACGCGACATCCGTCCGCGACATTCGTTCGTGATATTTGTCCGCGGCGTCGCGCCGCACAGTTCCGCGTGGGGCTGGACAGGTCTATACTTCCGGCTTGTGAAGCGCCTGCTTTTTCTGCGGCAATGGGGACCAGCGCGGCTAACCGCCACCGGGTTTCTACTGCTCATCCTGATAGGAACGGTTTTGTTATTGCTGCCGTTCGCCGAGGCGGGAGATTCCCGCGCCTCGTTTTTATCCGCCCTCTTTACCGCGACCTCCGCGGTCTCGTTGACCGGGCTGGTCGTGGTTGATACCGGCAGTTTCTGGAGTCCAGCCGGGCAAGTGGTCATCTTGGCCCTTATCCAACTGGGCGGTTTGGGGATTATGTCGCTGGCCTCGCTTTCCGGTTGGCTTTTAACCGGCCGGATTAGCTTTAAGGCGCGCAAGACCGGTGCCTATGAAAGCCGGCCCATCCTCGCCGGTGGCATCCGCCGCACCCTGATTTTTACCTTCGCCTTTACCGCGGTGGTAGAAAGCATTATCGCTGTGGCGGTCACCGCGCGCCTGATGGTGGGCTACGGGCATTCCTTCCCGCGGGCGTTATGGGAGGGCATCTTTCATGCCATTTCGGCGTTCAATAACGCTGGGTTTAGCACCAATAGCGATAACCTCGTGCCGTTTGTGGGCGATGCCTGGATACTAATGCCGCTGGCCGGAGCGGTCATCGGCGGCGGACTGGGTTTTCCAGTCTGGGCGGAATTGATGCGCCACCTGCGGCGCGGGTCGGAGGCGACGCGTCGCATCTCTATTACCGCGCGGATGACGCTGGCGGCAACCGGCGTGCTCATTGTGGCCGGCACGATATTTTTTGCCTTGACGGAGTGGAATGGCGTACTGGCACCGATGGCGTGGGGCGACAAGCTCCTCAACTCGTTCTTTGCCAGCGTATCCCCGCGCACGGCCGGTTTTAATACCTTTGACTACGGCGAGGTCCACCCGGTGACGCTCATGGGCACCGATATCTTGATGTTTATCGGCGGCGGCTCGGCCGGTACCGCCGGCGGCATTAAGGTCACCACGGCGTGCGTGCTATTGGCCGCCATGGCCGCTGAGTTCTTGGGCAAGGAAAAGACCTCCATCTACCACCGCAGCCTTCCCCATAGTGTGACCCGACAGGCGCTAGCATTGAGCTTTGCTGGCGTGCTGGTGGTGACCCTGGGCGTGGCGGCACTGCGCTTTTTCGACCCGCAATTTAGCGGTGATCAGGTCTCCTTTGAGGTCATGTCCGCCTTTGCCACCGTGGGCCTATCCACCGGGATTACCGCCAGCTTGTCCGCACCCTCACAAATCGTGCTGTGTTTCATCATGTACCTGGGCCGCGTTGGTCCAACCACCCTGGTAGCAGCGTTGGCGGCCAAGAACCTCAGTCGCCGCTATAGCTACCCCGAAGAAAGGCCCTTCATTGGCTAGCATTTTTAAGGCGTTGGGCCACTCCCGCGCCACCCTCGACATTGCCCCTGTCGTCGTCATTGGCTTGGGGCGGTTTGGTTGCTCCCTGGCTAGCGAGCTCATGGGCCATGGGGTAGAGGTCCTTGGAATCGACTCCGATGAAAAGATCGTGCGCGAACGAGCGCCGCACTTAACCGAGGCCATTTCGGCCGATACCACCGATCCGGCGGCGCTGCGCCAGCTGGGCATCGACGAGGTGGAGCGGGTCATCGTGGGCATCGGCTCGCACCTGGAGGCGTCCATCCTCACTGTCTCCAACCTGGTGGAGCTGGGGGTCAAAGATATTTGGGCCAAGGCTAATTCGGAGGCCCACGAACGCATCCTGCGCCAGATTGGCGCCCACCACGTCATCCGCCCCGAGCGCGATACCGGCCGTCGCGTAGCCTACCTCTTGGGCGGGCGCTTCCGCGACTTTGCTGAGATCGCCCCGTACTACGGCGTGACCCAGATGGCCGCGCCCTCCTCGGTCACGGGCCGCCCGCTCGATTTGGGCGAGGTTTGGCGCACCCACCACGTGCAGTTGGTGTCGGTCTGCCAGGCGGAGGGTGCTTGGGCCCCGCTTGCCGATGCCACCCAGCTCGCCCCCACCGACTTCATCGTCGCCGCCGGCAGCCCACAGGCGCTGGAGAAATTTTCCCAGTCCTAGCGCGAATGAATGCGGTTTTGCGCTTGTACGAGCCCGTGCGTGGCGATGAGCCGGGCGGCTTCGGCGGCGGACGCAATGGCGGTATCGAAGCCGGGGCCGGCATCGACAGGCGCTAAGACATAATCCGGAATCGACGAACCCTTCGGCGGGCGCGCAATGCCAATGCGCACGCGCACATAATCCCGCGTGCCCAGGTTGTGCGTCAGCGATTTCAGCCCGTTGTGCCCATTTTCATTGCCGCCTTGCTTTAGTCGAATTTTATTGGCAGGCAGATCTAGTTCATCGTGAATGACGATGATGTGGTCCGCCGCAATTCCCAAAGCTTGCGCCAGCGGGGCAATCGGATCACCGGAGAGATTCATAAACGTTGTCGTGCGCACCGCCAGGACGCGGGTATCGCCCCAGCGCAGCGGGGCTACCTCGAGGTCCATCCCGCGCACCGGCTCGAGCACGTCGCCGCCTTGGGCCAGCACATCGTCCACGGCCATGTATCCCACGTTATGGCGCGTGGCGGCGTATTTCGCCCCGGGGTTGCCCAGGCCAATGATGAGCCAGTCTGCTTCTAACTCGGCCGGATCCTGCCCCTGCTGCGCTTGCGGGGGCCCGCCGAAAAACCGGGCAATAAAATCTTTCAAAGCTGCCACGAATGCGCCTTTCTAGCTCGGTACAGTAGTTTCCTATGAGCCAGGTTATTCAATCTTTGCGCCGAACCGTAATACCAGCGCCCATGGCGGGCGGGCCTACCACCGTGGATCTGGTGCGCGCTGCGCATCAGGCCGGCTCCTTTGGCACCTTGGGGCTTGGGTCTGCCAGCGTGGATTCTGCCCGCAGCCAGATTGATGCCTGCGCCGGCATCCCCTTTGGGGTGAACCTGTTTTGCCCGCAGGATCCGTTAACTCCTGAGCAGTTGGCCGCCGCCGCGGAACTGGCCGCGGCCGAAGATGCCTCGCTACCGGATCCCGATTATTCCTTTGGCTTCCACGACAAGCTCGAGCTGGCGCTGCAGGGCGGCGCGCGCGTCGTGTGGTCCATGTTCGGCACCTTTGACTCTGAGCAGCTTGCCCGCATCCACGCCGCGGGTGCCGAGGCTTGGACCACCGTCACCACGCCAGGCGAGGCCCGCGCCGCCGCCAAGCTGGGAGTGGATGCGCTGTGCGTACAGGGCCCTTATGCCGGCGGGCACCGCGGCACGTGGGACCGCACCGCGCTTCCAGACGATCGACCCCTGCCAGATCTCATCGCCGCAGTCCACGAAGCCGTCCACGCCGTCGCACCGAGCATCCCGCTGATTGCCGCAGGTGGGCTGCGCACGGCAGTAGAGGTAACCCAGGTATTAAGCCTGCCCGGCGTGGCCGCCGCATCGTGCGGCTCTGCCTTCTTGTTGAGTAAAGAAGCCGGAACCAGTGACTACAACCGTAAGCTTCTCCGGCGCGGAGGGGCCACCGTATCCACCCGCGCCTTTTCCGGGCGGCATGCGCGCGGCTTAGAGACCGACTACACCCGCACCCACCCCGGTTTACCCCCGGTATATCCCATGCTTAATTCCGTGCTCAAGGAACGCCGAGCGCAGCACGATGCCGCCGTAGACTACTGCCTCGTAGGTGAGCCGGCGACAAAAATCCGCGGGGGGTAGTGTCGCAGACATTCTGGACTCCCTATGCCAAAACAAACACTGATACACGCTAAAATTTGGGGCGAAGATTTCTAGCCACCCCCGAAATAGAAATGGATGGAGCCTCGTGACTGCGAACGCACATATTGGACATGATGACTGGAACGAGCGCCTGGAATTGGCGCAACAGATGATTCCCCTCATCCACCAACTGCACCGCAATAACAACGTCGTCGCCACCATCTTCGGCCGCCCGTTGGTTGGGCAGACCGATATCGACATCATTAAGTCCCACCGCTACGGACGCCGCATTGCCCAGCGCCAGCTCTCTACGGCAGAAACCCTGCCCATCCTGTCCGAACTTGCGGATATGAACCTAAGCTCCGCATCCATCGACGTCGGACGCCTCCTTTTGGGCTTTGAAGAGTCGGGCGAAGATGAGCTGCGCCGCTACCTCGAAGATGAACTCACGGAAATCGTCGGTGCCGGTGAAGACATCGACCCAACCGATGTCGTGCTCTACGGCTTTGGCCGCATCGGCCGCCTCCTTGCCCGCATCCTCGTCGCCCGCGAGGCAGCTTACGGCGGCGTGCGCCTGCGTGCGATTGTGGTGCGCAATAAGGGCGAAGGGGACATCATCAAGCGCGCCAGCCTTCTGCGCCGCGATTCCGTCCACGGCGCTTTCAACGGCACTATCAGCGTGGACGAGGAAGAACAGGTTATCTGGGCCAATGGCACGAAGATCCAGATGATCTACGCCAACGATCCAGCCACGATTGATTACACCGAATACGGCATCAACAACGCCGTGCTGGTAGATAACACCGGTGTTTGGCGCGATAAGGAAGGCCTGTCCCAGCACCTTAAGGCCAAGGGAGTGGCCCGCGTGCTGCTGACCGCACCGGGCAAGGGAGATATTAAAAACATCGTCTTTGGCATCAATGATTCCGCCATTACCGATGACGATAAGATCCTCTCCGCCGCATCGTGCACCACCAACGGCATCACCCCGGTGCTCAAGGTCATCAATGACCGCTACGGCGTGGCGCACGGCCACGTGGAAACCGCGCACTCGTTTACCAATGACCAAAACCTCATTGATAACTACCACAAGGGCGAGCGCCGTGGCCGCGCCGCTGGCCTGAACATGGTGCTTGCCGCCACCGGTGCTGCCAAGGCCGTGGCCAAGGCCCTGCCTGAGTTCGAAGGCAAGCTGACCGGTAACGCCATCCGCGTTCCCACCCCGGACGTGTCCATGGCGGTGCTTAACCTGGAGCTGGAGCAAGAAGTCGACCGTGATGAGGTCAATGACTTCCTGCGCAATGTCTCCCTGCATTCGGATCTGCGCCAGCAGATTTCCTACATTGCCTCCCCAGAGGTCGTCTCTAGTGACTTCGTGGGCAATACCAATGCCGGCATCGTTGATGGCATCGCCACCATTGCCTCCGGCAAGCACTTGGTGCTCTACGTCTGGTACGACAACGAGTTCGGTTACTCCAACCAGGTCGTTCGCATCGCTGAGGAGATTGCCGGTGCTCGCCCGCGTGTTTACCCGAAGCGCAAGCACATCGACGAGCTCTAAGTCGGCGGTCCTGGGCTTGAGCTGTTGAACCCTCGAACGCCCTCTTCCCCCTCCTAAATCACGGGGGTGAGGCGATGGGGAGGGCAGGGGAGGGGGACGGAGCTTTCGGTGCGGGAGGCCGCTATCGCCTACCGCTGGTGGACCTGGTTCTGCGCGGCCCCGGGCGCTGTTGGGCCGAGGGGTCGGCCGCCACTCGGTCCCGATTCGCGTGGGGGTCCCTATGTGGATTGTCAATAGTCAGGCGAGACTTTCACGTACATCGTATGGGGGTAGCCATGACTGATCGCCGGGCCGCATCGTGCGGGCCGGCGGTGATCAGCGCAGCGGCCTACGCAGCCGTGGCGATGGTTCTAGCAGGGATTTCTCGGAAGAACTCACACCGAGTCAACAGGGCATAGATGACGTTGCAGCGGCTCCGGGCAAGCCACATCACCGCGGCATTGTGTTTCTGTCCTTCAGCCCGTTTACGCAGGTAGTAGTCGCGCGATGCGGGATGGCAGTTCGACGCGATCCACGCCGATCGAAACATCGCGTTTTTCAACTGTTTATTGTCGGCCTTGGTGGGAAACTCGCCGCGGGCCGACGTACCCGACTGCCGGGTGGTCGGCGCGATGCCGGCGTAAGCGGCCAAGTGCGCGGCGTCGGCGAAGTCCTGGCAATCGCCGATGGACAACAAGATGCTAGAGGCGGTCTCGATGCCTACGCCGGGCATCGACATCAAGACCTGGGTAAGAGAGAACGATTCGAGCATCTCCTCGACTTGTCCGGCGATCGTGTCGCGCTGTGCTAGAAGCGCTTTGATGTTCGCCGCCAGCTGGGGAATGACCAATTCTGCTGCCGCAGTGCCGGGTACCGTGACAGTTTGCTCGGCAAGGGCGGCGAAAATTGCGTCAACCAGGGAAGCAGGATCCTTCTTGGCGCGGTTGCGCATCCACTTCAGGACCCGGCCTCGACCTGCGGCGGCCAGTTCTGTCGGACCTTCGTAGTGGATGAGCGAGTCCAGCACCAGCGTGCGCGAGAGAATCTCGCCTGCAAAGACGCGCTCGAGTGCGGGGTGAATCTGTGTGAGCACGCTGCGAAGGCGGTTTTTCGTTCGGGTGGCGTCTTTGGCGATGTCGTCGTGGAATCCGGCGAGCATCTTCAGCGCTGCTAGTGTCTCGTCGTCGCGGTCGACTGCCCGCAGTGTGTGCGGAATGGTGCGGGCGGTGTCGGCGATGATGAATGCATTCCGGCGGCGGTTTTTGATCGTCCAGGGCAGAGATCGGCTGCTTTTCGCATGGCTAGGTCGGGGAGGTCTCCGACCGTGCAACCGCAGTCGCGGGCCACGGCGATGGGCAGGGCGCCGATCGTGTTGGGTTGATCGATGACCATGAGAACGCTGCCGTGGGCTTGCATGGACGCGAAGATTTCGCGCCGTGCGGCTTCGTCTTGGGGCAGTGGTTTGTCGTAAATTCTCTCGCCGGTGTTGGTCAGCGCGCAGGCATGGTGGCCGGTTTTGCCGACATTGAGGCCGATGATGATTTCGGGTGTTGTGGACGGTTCCATGGTGGTGTCCTTCTGTTGCGGCTGGTCGCCGGTGTCTTGGACATCCGTTGCAGGCACCCACGTTACGACGAGACCTCTGTTTGGTCCGTGTCCCTATTAGCTGTCAGCGGTTGTCCCCGGTGTCCGGTGGCAACACCCCCGGATTATGGAAATGTTCACGCAGATAAGCCATACCGGGCCCGGTGACCGCGCCCCGTGAGGGGCACCATCACGGTAACGGGGGGTGAGGGGGTAGGGTCAGTAAATTGAGCCTTGCGTAATGCGATAAGCATTGCCTAACCTAATACTGGTTCAGGTGGTGTTCCCGATCGGGAATCGGCAACGGAAGCGAGGCGGCGACGATGAACGGAAAACGTGGATCGACGGGAGAACCCCTCTCCGGAGGGGGAGCCGGGGACGCGGTGGCGTCGCAGACGGATGACGGGCGGTTGGTGCACGTCGCACCGGTCGCAGCGGGTGGCCGACCATCCACCCGCGACATGCTCGTCGCCGCCGCGATTGGCGTCGCGGGGTCTCTCATCATCGTGCCCCTGACTTACCTGCAGGTGTTCGCCGGCATCGCCCACGTTTATCTCGTCGCGGCGACGCTCGGGTTGTGGTTCCTGCAGTGCGTTGTTCCCCTCATCGTCGTCCGCAAGCCTGGCGCGAGCCTCATCGCATGCTTTGCCATGGGCGTCGTGTCCGCGGCGACCACCCCATTCGGCGTCGCCGCAATCGGGGCGCTGATTGTGGAAGGATTGCTCATCGAGCTTCCGTTCATGGTCACCCTGTACCGGCGGTGGACGCGTCCCCAGTTCGTGGCGTCGGCGATGTTGTTCTCCGCGCTGATGGGAACGATGGCCCCGCGCGCAGTCGGCGTCGACTCGCTGACCACGCCCATGGCCCTGATCAGCTTCGCCGTAGCCTTGGCATCGAGCCTGGTGTTTTTGGTCCTGGGCTTTGCCGTCGCAAAGGGGCTTCGCAGCCGCGGGGTCACCCGGTGACCGCCGGAGCACCCGCGTGCGCCGGTGCGACACGCGGGACGGCCCCGGCCCGGTTACGGGTTAGTGGCGCGGGCGTGCGGCATGCCGATGGGCGATGGGCACCCGACATGGTGGATCTCTCCTTCGATTTCGGCACGATCAACGCCATCACGGGACCCGTGGGATGCGGAAAGACGAGCCTGGCCCACCTTATCGCTGGACTGATCCCCTCGCACATCCCCATCGACCATGCCGGATTCGTGCACATCGTCGATGCCGACGGCACCGAACGCCCCGTGGACGGGGACCGGGTCACCTTCGTCGGGCAAGACCCGGCGACGCAGGTGCTCACGCTCCGAGTCGTCGATGACGTGTCCATGGCCCTCGAGTTTTCCCTCGTGGAAGCCGGCATCGTCGCCAAGCGATCAGCCGAGGCCCTATCGGAGCTCGGGCTGTCAGAGCTCGCGGAGAAGGATCCGTGGGCTTTGTCGGGTGGGCAACGCCAGCGGATGGCCATCGCCGGTGCGGTGGCCAGGGCGCCGGAGGTCATGATCTTCGACGAGCCCGCGGCCCACGTCGACGAGGACGGTCGCCGGTCGCTGTTCGCCGCCATCCGTGATTTGCGGGCCCCGGGTCGCGTCATCCTGCTCATCGAGCACGACCTCCGCCCGTTCGACGGGTGGGTCGATACGGTGACAATCCTCGATGCGGACGGGAGCGTCGCCGCGCACGGAGCGCCGGAGGGCATCGCGGTGAAGGGCATTGCGACGTCGGCCGCGACCGCCGGAGCGCCGGACGCCAGTACGCCGGGCACGGGGGCACCGGACCGTCTCAGTCCGGACCGGCGGCGAAGGCCCCGGGGAGCCGGGGATGGCGCCGATCCGGAATCGGAGGCGGACGCCGTTCCACTGCTGGCCTTGACCGGAGCCCATGTGGCCCGGGGCAGGGAGCGGATCCTGAATGGGGCCGATCTGACACTGGAACGGGGCGAGATCCATGCCCTGGTCGGCACCAACGGAGCCGGTAAGTCCACCTTGCTGGCGGTGCTGTCGGGCCAGATGAAGGCGGGAGCGGACCTCCGGATCGACGGCGAGCCAGCCCGGCGCGCCCCCGACGCCTTCGCGTCGTGGGCGTTCCAGAACCCCGAGCACCAGTTCACCCGCGCGACCGTCGCCGCAGAAATCGACTCCGCGCTGGCCGGCACGGACCCGCACGGGCCACTCGGCGCCGATGAGCTGCGGAAACTGCGGGAAACCCTGTGCCCCCGGGCACTTGACCCCGTCTCGCCGTTCGTCCTGTCGGGCGGACAGAAAAGACGGTTGGGCATCTTCCTGGCGGTGGCGGCCAATCGCCGTTTGCTGCTTCTCGACGAGCCGTTGGCGCACCTGGATTCGCCGAGCTCGCGCACCGTGCTGGATGCGCTGGCGGAATACGCTGGGGCCGGCGGAACCGTTGTGTTCACGTGCCACGACCGCCGTGTCGCGCGAACGTGGGCGGATCGGGCGAGCATCGTCGCCGAAGGGAAGGTCGCCTGGTCCGGTCCCGCGACCGACGTGCCGGCTGCCCCGGAGTCGTCCCGGCGGGATCGCGCACTGCCCGCGGCCGGCGCACGGACGTCCGGGGACGAAAGCCCCTGGACCGGTGAATCCGACGCTCGGAGGCGCGCGGGGTTGAACGCCATCACGATCGTCGCGGCGGTGATGCTCGTTCTCGTCGCCGGGCTGCTCTCCGGCGGAGACGCCGTTCTCGCGCTGACGGGGGTTGCGTTCCTCGCACTCGCTGCGATCGCGGAACGCGACGTTCGGGCGACGGCGGGGAAGGTCCTCCTCGTCCTGTTGATCGGGGTGTTCTTCGGCCTGCTCGGGTGGCGCTCCGAGTTCTACGGCGGTGGGGATCCGGCGGAGGCCGTCCGCCACGGCATTCATCACGGACTGCTGCTGACGGCCGTGTTCGCGGGGACGGTCCTGGTCTCCGCGTGCATGCGCGTCGAGGAGCTTTTCGACGCCATGGTGCAACGCCTCCGGGTTCCCTACACATGGTGCACCATAGCGATTTCCGGGGTGAGCATCGCGGCGTTCCTGCGCAGCGAAATCCCCCATCTGACATGGGCGATTAGATTGCGCTCGATGCGACCGGGGCAGTCTTTCCGCTCCGGCTTCATTCGCGCGACGACGCCCGCGTGCATCGCCTTTCCCTTGTTCGTCAGCGCTGTGCGCTGCGCCGAAAAGCTGTCCATGACCCTGGCGATGCGCAACTTCGGCCGTCATCCGCGGCGCACCTTCCGCACCGATCACCCCTGGCGAGTGCGTGACGGGTTCGCGGCCGCAGCGTCCGCCGCGGCCTTCGTCGCCGCCCTGGTGTCCGCAGTGACTTGACGGGCACCCGGAACCGGCGGGTCCCGGGCCCGCGAGCGTTTCCGAGCTTGTGCGGAGACGCGCCCCACCCAGTTGCTTCACCCTTTCAACCCTTCAGACACATCCTCCGGGTCACGCCATGCGGGCTCGGTCCGCCCGGCACCGGCATGGCGCCGACAACCGAAAGAGGTACCAATGAACACGATCCGGACCATCAGCGACGTGCTTCGGGACAAGGCCGATGAGACGAAAAAGGGGATCACCTTCGTCGAGAATCGGCGGGACGTCTTCGTCCCGTATGGCCGGGTCCACGCGGAGGCGGTGGCGGCTGCGACTCGGTTGGCTGAAGCCGGCATCGGCCCCGGTGATCGCGTGATCTTCCAAGTTTCGGAGAACCGCGGGCTCATCCGGGCGTTCTGGGGCTGCGTCTACGCCGGCGCGGTTCCGGCGCTTGCGCCGCCGGTGTCGGGCCCGGTTGACGTCGACAGGGTGCGGACGCTCTCGGACATGATGCCCGGGGCCCCGATCCTGGTCGACGAACGCAGTCACACGCTGCTCACCGGCGCAAACGGTGCCGTGGTCGTGGGCGAGGACCGGCTGCTCGACGTGTCCATCGTCAATGACGCTGCCGCGGACCCGGGTGCGGCGATGCCGGGTGATGCTGAATCGGACTTCTCCCAGGCGGGGGACGTGGATTCCGGGGATGGCGACGGGGCGGTCCCCGCGTTCCCGGTGCGAGGTGGGACGGCCGGCGAAGCCCTCATCCAGTTTTCGTCCGGCTCCACGGGATCGCCAAAGGGCGTCATCGTAACCAACGAGTCCGTGCTGAACGGTCTGCGCGCGACGATCCCACGCCACGCGCACCGGTACGAGAACAAGATGCTCACGTGGCTGCCTTTGACCCACAACCTTTCGCTGATCGGTTTCCACGTCTACGCCCTTTTTCGTGGGTACGACCAGGTGTTGCTGCCGGTTTCCGAGGTGGTCGCCGATCCCCCGAGGTGGTTCGAGGCCGTGACCAGGCACCAGCCGACGGTGACAGTGTGCCCGAACTTCGCGTTCAAGCATTTCCTGCGCCATCTCGAGCGCCGGCCCCTCGGGGATGACCACGGTTACGACTTCTCCAACGTCCAGAAGCTGATGAGCGGTTCTGAACCCATCGACGCTCCATTGGCCCGGAAGTTCCTCGTGGCGATGTCCGCCATGGGCCTCCGGGAGGATGCCCTGACCTCCGCCTACGGAATGTCCGAAGCTTGCCTCCTGGTTACGACCCGGGACATCTACTCGGGTCTGTCCACGGTGCGACTTGACCGGACGGGCATCGCCACGGGGCAGCGTTTCGAGGACATCGAGAGCGAGTCCGGAGCTGAGTTCGTCGCCTTGGGCAAGGCCGTCCCGGGGATCTCGTTGACCATCCGCGATGACGGGGGCGGGGTCCTCGGCGACGGCACCGTCGGTGAAATCCACATCGCCGGCGCTCCGATGACCCGAGCCGCGATCACAGCAGAGGGGATCGTGGAGCACGAGCTCACCGATGACGGGGCGTTCGCAACGGGGGACATGGGCATTCTCCGCGACGGCGAGTTGTTCGTCCTCGGCCGGAAGAAGGACATCATCTTCGTCAACGGCCGGAACTACTATTCGGCTGATTTGGAAGCCGTGCTGGAGAATGCGCTTGACCGCGATGTTGCCGTTCTCGGCCGGAGCAACCCAGCCACGGGCGAAGAGGAGATCGCCGTGTTCTTGGCCAGGCGGACCCCGACCGATCGTAAGGCCGACGATGCGACCGGTGCCGGGCGATCGGACGGGGATGAACCTCCGATCTCTGAACAGGCGGTGGCCCGGTCCGCGACGACCGAACTGATGCGCGTCGCCGGGGTGCCCGTCTCCCGGGTTCTGTGGGTCGACGAGCTGCCCGTCGCGTCGAACGGCAAGAAGCTCCGCCGCAAGCTCGAGGCTTTGCTCTGAGGAGATGACGATGACCAATGAAACGATCGCGCCGGCCGTCGCATCTACCGCCGTGGGAGGAGCTCGCACCGGGGACCGAGTCGCCCCCGAACGGCTGTCGGAGTCCATCGCCGACGCCATCGGCGTGCACCTGGATTCGGCGGACGTGAAACTCCGCGACCACATCCCGAACTCCCTGACTTTCCTCCAGATGCTGCTGGCGCTGGAGGACGAGTACGGGGTGACCATCGATTACGCGGCGATGGACCCCGGGGTCACGGTCGCTGATTTGGCGGCCGTCATCGACGCCGCCCGGGGTGGCGCTGATGCCGGATCTGCCGCAGGCGCCGCTGCCGGGGCCGACCCCGCTGTAGCGACGGGTGAGTCGGATGACGGCTGTGCCGGCAAAAATGGGGCCGGTCCCGCGGATGCGGTCCCGCTCAATCCAATTCAGACCGCCTACCTGCTCGGCGCGGACGAGGACATCGAGCTTGGCGGCCAAGCGACGTACATTTACGCGGAATCCCGGCACGACTATTCGTTGCCGCAGGTGGAGGAGGCCGTGCGGGTGGTCTTCGGGCGTCACGACGTACTGTTCCATCGGCTCGACGTCGATGCCGGGGTCTTGAGCCCGACCGGCGCGTGCCTCGCCACCGTCGAGGTAGTCGGGTCCGGCGACGATGTCGACGCGGCGGTGGGGGAGATCCGTCGGGACATGCGAACCGCGGCGCGATCGTCGAACGAGGACGGTCCCATGGTCGCCGCGAGGCTGCTCGCAGATGCGGGCGGGTGCAGGATGTTCATCTACTTCAACATGATCGTCATGGATGCGGGTTCGGTGTACCTGTTCTTCGACGAGCTCGAATCTCTGCTGGCCGGGGAGCCGCCGGCTCCGGCTTCCAAATATGGGGATGCCCTGGCGGCAATCTCTGCGCGCCGGCGCGAAGGGAAACGGGCCGAGGACCTCGCCTATTGGGAGAAGAAGGCCGCAGATCTGCCGCGGCGCCCGGAGTTCCCGGCGGCCGTGAGGGGTGACGACGATTGGTCGACCCGGCGCTTGGGCACGGTGCTCGACGCGGAGATCACCGCCAAGCTCGGCGAACGGGCCCGCCGCATTGGAGTTACCCTGTCGTCGCTGGTAATGGCCGTCAACGCCGCCGTCGTCTGCAGGTGGCTGCCCGAATCGGCGTTGACGGTCAACGTGACTGTCAGCGAACGCAGCGGCCTCGCCGCGGGCACGAGGGTGATGGGAGATTTCACTTCATCGATGCTCATCGGCGTCGACGCCGGGAGAGCTGCGACCATCGATGGGTTGGCGGAGGCGATCGACCTGGACATCCGTGAAGGGCTGTCCCACCGCGGCGTTTCCGGTGTGGAGGTGCTACAGCGATTCCTCCGGGACGCGGCCAATCAGACCCAGGCCACTGCTCCGGTGGTGTTCACCAGCTACCTCGGCGGCGAGCGGGGCAGCGGGCGCAGCCCGGTCATCGAACGCATCTACACGCAAACCGCGCAGGTGTGCCTCGACATCCAAGTGATGCCGGCATCGGGCGGGATGACGTTGTCGTGGGACGTGGTCGACGATTACTTCCCTGCGGCAGATACGATGTTCGGGGTCGTTGCGGAGGCCCTGGACGTGGTGGCGGAGGGGGGAGAGGCTCTGCCCATCCGTCATGCGGAGACGGAGGGGGCCGTCGCCCGCTACAATGACGCTGCGGGCCCGATCCACGATGACACCCTGGTTTCGCTTGTCGAAGCCGCATACGCGGCGACTCCGGACGCGCCGGCCGTGCGCCTCGCCGCCCGGGACATCTCGTACACCTACGCCGAGGTCTGGGCCCGGGCCGGACGCATCGCCCGCCATCTCTCAGATTCCGGCGTCGGGGCGGGGGACGCGGTGATCGTGCGCTACACCAAGCATCCCGACGACATCGTTAACATGGTCGGCGCATTGCGTGCGGGAGCCGCATTCGTCCCCGTCGACGCGGGCATGCCGGCCCAGCGACAGGAATACGTCGTGGAAGCCTCAGGTGCGTCGGGCCCGATTCTGGACACCGGCGTGATCGATGAACTGGACCAAAGCGGAGTGGCGGGCGTCGGCAAGCCCGCAGCCGCGGAAGTCTGCGACCGCGCGGGCAGCGCGGGTGCGCACCCTTCGCTTGGCACTGCCCCTGACGACCTTGCCTACGTAATCTTCACCTCGGGGACGACGGGCCGGCCAAAGGGTGTGCGAATCAGTCACCGCAACTGCATCAACACCATCCTCGACGTGAACCGGCGGTATGGGGTCACCTCCGCCGATCGCATCATCGGATTGTCGTCGCTGGGATTCGACCTGTCGGTCTACGACGTGTTCGGGGCGTTCGCGGCAGGCGCGACGGTGACGATGGTCAGAGACGAGCGCGACGCCGATGAAATCCTCGACGTCTTGCGGGAAGAGCGGGTCACGCTGTGGAACTCCGCGCCCGCCCTTTTGGAGCTCGCCCTGGTCCGGGCGGCGGACGACGACGTGTTCCCGGATGTGCGCACCGTATGGCTCAGCGGCGATCGCATCGCAGCGGGGCTTCCGGCGCGCGCCATGGACATGTTCCCGAACGCGTCGATCAATAGCCTCGGCGGTGCGACCGAAGGAAGCATTTGGTCCATCCACTGCCCGCTGCTACGCGACAGCCTGGAAAACCGCATTCCCTACGGGTACCCGCTGGCGAACCAGGGCATCCACGTGCTCGCGCCCGACGGGGTGCATTGCCCCGTCGGCGTGCCGGGGGAAATCCACATCAGCGGTCTCGGCGTCGCGCAGGGGTATGCGGCCGATCCGGAGCGGACCGCTGCCGCCTTCGGGGATGTCCCAGGCATCGGGCGTTGCTACCGAACCGGAGACGTGGGCATCTTCAACGCGGAGGGTTTCGTGGAATTTCTCGGCCGCCGCGATCGTCAGGTGAAAATCGCGGGCTTCCGCGTCGAACTCGGAGAAATCGAATCGGTCCTCGAGCGGTCCGGCCTGGTGACCGCGTCGATGGCGGCGGTCGTCGAATCGGGCGGTCGGGGACTCCTGGCGTGCCTTTACGTTCCGGCGGACGACATGACCGGCTCGCGGGATGCCGTCCGGGCCGAGCTCGCCCGCTGCTTGCCAGCGTACATGGTACCGACGGTCCTGCTGCCCGTGGCGCACCTGCCCGTCACCGTCAACGGGAAACTGGATCAGGAGGAAATTCGTAGGCACGTCGGTGCCGCGGGCGGCGGGGCAACGGCCGATGGCGAGGTCGCCGGGGCGGAGGCCGGAGCCGCGGGCGCGGCTGGTTCCGTCGCCGCCCCCGGGGCGATCGAGTTGGTATCCGGAGTCTTCGACGAGATCCTCGGGGAAGCCCCGTCGACGAGTGGGGCGGATCCGGCGTGCGGCGCGGGAGAGTCCTTCTTCCGCCGCGGCGGCGATTCTCTGCAATTCCAGGTTATGATGCGCGCGATCCGGCAGAAGACGGGCGTCCGGCTCCGTTTCCGCGACGTCATCGCCGACCCGACCATCGCGCACATCGCCGGCCTTGTCTCGGAGGCCATGCGGGAGTCCGGTGCCGAGTCTGAAGCCGTCGCCGAGGCAGTGTCTTCCCTCGATTGTGCCGGCGGTGCCGGTTCAGCCGCAGGAGGTGCCCGAGAATCCTCCGCGAGTGCCCACGGGAAGGATCCGGTGGAACAATTCGGGGACGACCCCCACGCGCCGTTCCCCCTGACCGACATGCAGAAGGCCTACTACGTCGGCCGGAACTCCGGGTTCGAGCTGGGCGGCGTCACCGAGCACTACTACATCGAATCCGTCACCGAACCCGGTACCGACATCGACCGCCTGGAGGACGCCCTCGACAACCTCATCCGCAGGCATCCGATGCTGCGCGTCGTGTTCACCGCACAAGCCACGCAGCGGATTCTGCCGGAGGTTCCGCGCTACCGCATTGCCGTCGCCGACTACCGGGCCGCCGATGAGGCGACCGTGGTCGAGGCGGTGCGGCGCAAGCGCGATGAGCTGAGCCACCAGGTATTCGATCTGGGCAGCTGGCCCTTGTTTCATCTGTCGGCGTTCGCGCTCCCGGACGGGAGGCACCGCCTGTTCTTCAGCGTGGACATGATCATCGGAGACGGGGCGAGCCAACGGATTTTCATCGACGACCTGGACAAGCTGTACCGGGGAACGGAGCTTCCGCCCGTCACCGGCGACTACCGCACGTACGTCTTGGAGATGAAGCGCCGGGAGGCTTCGGCGGTCGGGCGTGGCGATGAGACGTTGACTCGGACGGTGGTCGAGGACTTCCCGCCCGGCAACACCCTTCCATCAATCGGTGCGGCCGCGGACGTGGATGTGCCGCGGATGCGTCGCCTGTCGCACACGTTCACCGCTGAGGAAACCGCACTGTTGCGGGAACGGGCCAGCGCCGCCGACGGCAGCGTGTCCGCACTGCTTCTCGCCTGCTATGCGACGAGCCTGTCGCTGTGGTCGAGGGGGGATTCGGTCGGCATCAACATCACCACGTACAACCGTGATCCCGAAATCGCCGACTTCGCCGGCGTCTTCGGTGATTTCACCGGCGTCATTCTGATGCCGGTGAAAGCGGCCGCCGACTATGACCTCCGTTGGTGGACGGCGGAACTGCGCGACCGGCTGCTCGGGCACATGGCGGCCGGGTACTCCGGGGCGTCGTTGCTCGGCGCCATCGCGCGCCACCGGGGTCTGCCCGTCGGACAGGCCATCGCGCCGTTCGTGTACACCTCGTTGCTGTTCGGCGAGGGTTCCGCGGCAGGCGATGGCTCGGGTAGGGATGCCCACGTCCTGGGTGACGTCGATTACGCCATCTCCCAGACCCCGCAGGTGCTGTTGGACAACCAAGTGATGGAGGTCGGCGGGCGTATCAACGTCGCCTGGGATTTCGTCGAGCAGATCCTGGAACCGGAACTGGTGGAGGACATCTTCGACCACTACATCAGGTCGGTGTCGGGCTTCACCGGGGGCTGCCCCGAAGCGGCGCCGCTGAGCGTCGGCCAGGTTCGGCGCCTGCGCCTGGCGGTCGGGGGCACTTCTTCCAGCGGTGGGGCGATCGGCGACGGCGTCGCGGGCGCGTCATCGGCGGAGCGCGACAGGTCGGGCTCGATCTCGAGGATCGCATCCGGGGACCTGATGGGCCGAGTTCGCGAATACCTGACGGTCATCACCGGGATGGTCCGGGCCGACCTAGGCGGCGCTGAAGCCGGCGCGGACGACGACCTGTTCCTCCTCGGCTACGACTCCCTGGGATTCGTGAATCTGATGCAGCGGATCCAGGACATCACCGGGGCGTCGGTACCGCTCGCGGAAGCGCTGGCCAAGCCGACGCCACGTGGCGTGGCCGAGCTCGTCGGCCAGTCGACGGCCACGCCGACCGACCGGCGGGACGTGGATGACCCCGGCGCGTCGGCCGCGGACCATTCGCTGGTCCTATTGCGCAGCGGCGATGAGGCGCGCCCGATCTTCCTCGTCCACGGCGGATTCGGCACCGTCGACATCTACCGAGACCTGGCCCTCGCGATCCCCGGTGGCGGGCAGGTGTGGGGCGTCGGCTTCGCGGAGTTCGAGAGACCATTCCCCCACGCCATCGGCATCGGCGACATCGCGGCCCACTACTCGGGCCGGGTCCGCGAGGTGCTCGTCGACGGTGCCGCCCCGGCGATCGTCGGATGGAGCCTCGGCGGCACCATCGCGGCCGAGATGGTGCTCCGTTTGGCCGATCTTGATCCCGCGCTGGTGTTTCTCGACAGCCTGGCTCCGGGGATCGCGGTCGACGTCGGGGATTTCGGCGCGGAATCCGAAAAGGGGCTGCTGTCCCGGGTGGTGCCCTCGATTGCCGATCTCCCGCACGGAACGCCGGTTGCCCGCCTCTGGGCGGAGTTCGGCGGGGTCGACGAGACCGACGGGGAACGGGGGGCCCGTTTGCGTGCCCTGGCCGCAGCGGTCGCACCGACGCTCCTGGAGGACCTTGGGCTTTCCGGCGACCGGGTGACGGCGACGGAGTTCAACTCGCTGCGCTCGCTCATCGATGCCCGCACCCGGTACCGGCCCGGGGGGCGGGTGAGGGAGGCGCTGTTCGTTCTCCCCGATGACGGCGAGGCTCACAACCACGACCAGTGGCGGGACCACCTCGTCGATGACCTCTGCGTCGCCGGCGTCGCGGGAAACCACTATTCGTTCGTCCTCGGAGAGGATGCCGCGTTGACCGGGGCCCTCATCGGGGAGTACATCGAACGCCGGCGCCGGGCGCCGGAAACGGACGACAGGGCAGCGGACCCGTCGTCCGAAGGAATCGACCGGTCGCGGGACCGGGGAAACGAGATGGAAAATGACTGACCGACGAAACGGCGGGGAAGCACGGGACCGCGACGCGGGCGAACCCGTGAAAGTGCTGGTGGCCGGAGGTACCGGCGTCACCGGACGGCTCGTCCGGGGGATGCTCGGCGTCGTCGACGGGATTGAGCTGGCCTACACTTCCCGGCAGAAGCCAGACGATGGCCCGGGGCGGCACTTCCCGCTGAGGATCGCCGCCGGCCACAACGAGATCTGCAGGGTCTTCCGAAAACACGATTGGGTGGTCAACTGCACCGGCCCGTTCGAGGTGCACGCAGACTCACTCGCCCGTGCTTGCATCGACTCAGGTACCGGGTACATCGACGTCAACGATTCGATCGACGCCCGCCGCGCAATCATGGCTCTCGACGGGGATGCCCGGCGGGAGGGGGTTCCCGTGCTCACCGGGTTCGGCCTGTGCCCGGGCTTGTCGACGGCACTGTTGATTCTCGGGGCCCGCGCTGCGGGGGTCGAAGAGGTCCGCGATGTGCGGGTCGATCTGCGAATCGGCGCCGACCAGGAATCCGGGGCCGCGTCGGTCGAGTCGATGTTCCGGACCATTCGCGGCGGATACCGCGCAATGCTCGGCGGCGCCATTGTCGAAGTACGGCGCAACCCGGTGTCGTCGCAAAGCGGAATCGGCTATGAATGCCCGGACATCGACGTCGTACGCGAGGTGTGCCCCTCGATCCGCGGCTATTCCTACCACGTCGCCTTCGATGCTCTCCCCGATGAGTCGGTGGAGAAGAACTGCACGTCGAGACTGTACGCGATGCCCGTTGTCTCCGGTCTGCTCGCCCGTCTCGGGGCGGCCGTGACATCGCGGAAGGCGCGGGTGAAGGGCACTCCGCAACCCGCCGAGCTGGTCGTCGCACTGTTGTCCGCCGGCGCGGGCGATGCGGGGCCGACGGCCGAGACGACCGTCGTCCGGGCGACCGGCCCGGGTTCCTACAAAATGACCGCGGCGATTGCTGCCGCCACCGTTGTGGCGGTCGCGGGGAAGCCGGTCGCGCCGGGGTGCCGGGATCTCGTCGGCCACCCCCGGCTCCTCGAACCGGTCCTCGCCTTCGCCCGCGATGCGGGCATCCATATCGAGGTGCCGCATGACAACCCGACCACGGGGCCGCTGCCGACAGCGGCCCACTGCGATACCAAAGAAAAGGGGAAACGATGACGGATCAAGCTGAACGAGGTGCGGCGATCGTCGTCCGCGACCTCACGAAGAGCTACCCGATTGCGGGCAATGCGGGCAATGCGGGCACCCCGCCCGAAGGCGGGGCAGGTGCCCCGCCGGACGGCGGGCGCAAGGGAAAGCGCGGCGCCCGGATGCGCAAGCATGTGCTCGACGGCGTGAGTTTTACCGTGCCCGCCGGGGCGATCGTGTCGTTCCTCGGCCACAACGGTGCAGGCAAGACCACCCTCATCCGAATCCTGTCGACGCTCATCACCGCCGACTCCGGCGAGGTGAGCATCTTCTCGCGCGATGTGAAAGAGGACCCGGCGGGCGTGCGCGCCGACATTGCCACCACCGGCCAATTCGCGGCGATCGACGAGAACCTCACCGGCCGGGAGAACCTGGAGTTCTTCGGGCGGCTGCGCGGGCTCGACCGCGCCGCCGCGGCCGCCCGCGCGACGGAACTGCTCGCGCAATTCTCGCTCGCGGACAGTGCCTCGACGCTGGCGTCGGCCTATTCGGGTGGCATGCGGCGCCGTCTCGACATCGCCGCGTCGCTGTGCGTCGTGCCCAGGCTGCTGTTCCTCGACGAACCCACAACGGGGCTGGACCCTGTCAGCCGCGAAGAGCTGTGGGGCTTCATCCGGCAACTGCGCGACGACGGAATGACCCTGGTGCTGACCACCCAGTACCTGGAAGAGGCGGAGGCGCTGGCCGACCACGTCCATCTGCTCAAGGATCGCCGCATCGTCGCCAGCGGAACGCCGGAGGAATTGCGCCGCGACTTCGGGTCGCACGTGCTCCGCGTGTCCTTCGCCACCGCCGCCGAGGCGGAGGCGTTCGCCTGCTGCCTCGGGGGAACGTGCCTAGACGGCGCCCGCGTCGCGGGGAAGTTGGTGTCCCTCGACGTCGACCCCGGACCGCGGGTCCTCGAGGCGGCGGCGCAGGCGATGGAGGCCTCGGAAGCGTCGCCGGATTCGCTGAGCGTGTCGTCACCCACCCTCAACGAGGTGTTCATATCGATGAACGCGGGGGGTGCGGCGCGATGAGTGCGACGTCGGTCGCGGCGTTTCTCCGTCGGGATCTGCTGCTGTTGCGACGCAACACCGCGTCGCTGATCTCCATGTTCGTAGTTCCGCCCCTCTTCCTGCTGTGCCTGTACGCGGTGTTTGGATACTCGGCGGGGCAATCCGGCTTCGGGTACCTGCGTTTCGTGCTCGGCGGCTGCCTGTTCCAGGCGGCGATGTTCACCGCCGCGGCGTCGGCGATGGCGGTGGGACAGGACGTCGAATCCGGGCTCGTTGACCGCGTGCGCGTGTTGCCCGGGGCCACAGGCGGCTATGTCGCCGGCAGGCTCGCCACCGATGTGCTGCGGATGTCCGCGTCGATCGCGGCGCTGCTGGTCGTCGCGTGGGCCTGCGGCCTCGACATGGCTGTCGGTGACGTCGCGTGGACTGTCCTGTGGTCGCTGCTCGCCGCGGCGGTCCTGTCCCTGGTCACGGACGGGGTGATCCTGATGGTGCCCGCCCCGGTGTCGACGGCCTCATCGATCCAGGCGCTGGAAATGCTGCTGCTCATGTTCTCTACCGCGTTCATTCCGGCGACCGCTTTGGACGGCTCCCTGCGCGACGTCGTACGTCACATGCCGTTTTCGCCGATGATCGAGGTGATCAGGGCGGCGTCCCCGGACGCCTTCCCGGATAGCGCCGGGGAAGAGGCAGCCCTGTGGCTCGGTGTCGCGGTGGTCGCCGGAATCGTCCTGTTCATCCGCCGGTTCACCTCGAGGAGCGAATCATGATCGGCGCCATCTTCGTGCATCTGCGGCGCATCGCCCACATTTGGCTGCGGCGCCCCGACTTCTGGTTCATGACGTTCATTGCTCCGCTCGTGTACCTGTTCATCGTCAACCGCATGTTCGGTGGCCTGGTCAGGCAGCTCACCGGAGAGTTCGAACTCCGGAACGCGGTCATCCTGGTCGTGACGGCGTGGGCGTTCATCCTGGCCATCACGGGATCGTCCACCGTGTTCGTTGAACGCAGCAATGGCTTCCACGAGCGGTTAATCACCATGCCGTCACCGTACGCGGCCGTGTCGGCCGCACGGATCATTGCCGAGTTCATCCGGATCATGGCGATGACGGCCGTCGTCGCGGCGGTGGCCGCCTTGCTTTCCGACGGCCCCCCGGAGGTGTCCTGGTGGTGGAGGATCGCGGTGACCGGGGCGATGGTTGCCGCGGCGGCCGCATGCACCGGCACGTACATCGCGTTCTCCATCACCAGCCCCCAGGGGTCCGTGGCCCTCATCCCGTTAATCATCGTTGCGATGTTCGTCAACACGGTGCTCATGCCCGCCGACCACTTCCGTCCCCTCCTGCGCGGAATCGCCGGGCACACCCCCGTATCCGCGGCAGGCGAGGCCGTCAACGGCACCGGGGCTGCGGGTCTGGTGGTCTGCGCGGCCTGGTTCTTAGGCATCGCCGTGCTCGCGGCGTGGGGCATCGCCGTGAAAACGAGGCCGGGGGAGTCTGCATGACGGGCACGTCCACGGGGGCGGCGCCGCCGACGACGGCCCGCGAACCCGAGCACCTAACCCGAAACCGCCGCGTGGACGCGGCCCACACACCCCGGAGACAGAACCAGATGAAGTCGATTGCCCAGATCGTCCAGAACAACCGCAGACTCCTCGCGGCCTACGAGGACAAGGTCCAGCCGAGGTTCCTCAGCCGCTATGCGCGTGAACCGATGGACGCCGCCGCCGTGTATCGGAAGCTCCGTGCGCTGGATCCCGGGCCGGATGCGCCGGCCCGGGTTCTCGACCTCGGTTGCGGAACCGGGTGGCTCGCCCGCATGCTCGCCGCCGAGCCTCGCTATCGCAGGGCGAACATCGTCGGCTACGACCTGTCGCCCAATGCGATCCGCATCGCCCGCGAACGCGCCGCCGTCGAAAGGCTCGGGGCCCGGACGGAATTCCACGTCGCCGATGTCCTCGCGCCGCTCGCGGGAGAGCCCGGCAGGACCGATGAAATCTGGGTGTGCGGCGCGCTCCACCAAATGAAGGATGCGGGTGCCGCGCTCGGCAGGGTCGCCGGTCTGCTCGCCGACGGCGGCATCGCTTACGTGCAGACGTTCGCCGAGGATCCCGACGTGAACGAGCGGGTCGACATGGCCGTCATGGCGAAGATGGGCCACCGGGTGTTCCGGGGCAGCGAGCTCGAGGACCTCGCCGAAGCCAACGGGCTGAAGCTGGGCGGAGCCTCACACGCCGGCATGGTGTACTTCTGCACTCTCACGAAGAAAAGCGCGATCGGGGAGGCGGGCAAGTGAGCGCCGTGGACGGGACCGTAGGCCCGTGGTCGCTGCTCGCCCCGATCCGGACGCGGATGCGTGCGGTGGTCGCGTTATCCGTCCTGTCGTCGGTGGCTACCGTCGCTTCGCTGGTCGGCATCATCGACATCGCGATGACGTACCCGGAGGCCCCGGAGCATCGGACGTGGTTGGCCGTGGCTGTCATCGTCGTCGCCGCAACGGTGCGCATGGCCGCGGACGGCGCCGCCGGCATGCTCTCGCACCGGGCGGATAACGACCTGCAGCTCCACCTCCGGCGCCGGCTGGTCGCCCAAATCCGGAAGTTGCCGCTGGGCTGGCTGGACGCCCGGCGCTCGTCGGGAATCATCGGGTCGGTTGAGAAGGACGTCGCGGCTGTCCACCAGCTCATGGGCCACACCGTCGGTGAGACCGTGGTGGCGGTGCTGGTTCCCCTGCTTTCCCTCATCGCGCTCGTCGCGGTGGATTGGCGGATCGCGGCGGTGGCGATCGTCCCGGTGCTGGTCACCTTCGCCCTGATGGGCGTGATGATTTCGCGCGGAGCCGGTCTTCAGCGCGACTACGAGCGAGCCTCCGAAGGAGTGACGGCCGCGGTCATCGAGTTGGTGCGCGGTATCCCGGTGATGAAGTCCTTCGGACGCGCCAACCAGGGCGCGGGTCGCTACGATGCCGCGGCGTTGTCGTTCGTCCGCGCGTGGTCCGCCTGGTCCCGGCAATCGAACATCTATCTCGGGTTCATCGACGTGGTGACGTCCCCGATCACAGTCCTCGCAGTGGTGTGCTGGGCCGGCCTCGCTCTGAGGGACGCCGCGGGCGGCATACCGGAGGGTCTCGTCGCCGGGCTGGTTCTCAGCCTTGGACTCTCCGCGGCGATCGTGCGGGTGGCCATGAACTCCGAACCCATCATCGCGGGGATTGCCGCCCTGAAGTCCATCGCGGAGGTGCTGGGCACGCCGCCAATCGCCGAGCCCGCCGATCCGGTGCCCGTGCGCGGAGGCGCGCTCGAGGTCCGGAACCTGGTCTTCTCCTACGGCGATGGGCCGCGGGTCCTCGACGGGATGTCCGCGACGTTCGAACCGGGGACCCTCACTGCGCTGGTGGGGACCTCCGGTTCCGGAAAGTCCACCGTCGCCCGGCTGTTGGCGCGTTTCCACGACCCCGTTGAAGGCTCGGTGCTGCTGGGCGGCGCCGATCTTCGCGACATCGCCGTGCGCGACGTGCACCGCTCGGTGTCGGTGGTGTTCCAAGATCCGCAGTTGCTCACGCTGCCGTTGCGGGAGAACATCCGGCTGGCCAGGAGAGACGCCACCGACGGCGAAATCATGGCGGCCGCGAAGCTCGCGAACCTCGATGCGGTCATCGCGGCGCTGCCGAAGCGTCTGGATTCGGTGGTCAACGTCGACGTGACCTTTTCCGGCGGTGAGGCGCAGCGCGTGGCCATCGCGAGGTCGATCGTCACGGACGCGCCGGTGCTCATCTTCGATGAGGCAACCGCTTATGCGGATCCGGCTTCCGAGGCCCTCATCCAGTCCGCAATCGAGCGTTTGGCCCGTTCGCGGACGGTGATTGTGATCGCGCACAGGTTGAGCACGATCCGCAACGCCGACCGCATCCTCGTTCTCGATGGGGGAGCGGTCGCGGAGGCGGGTACCCACGACGAGTTGCTTGCGCGCGGTGGCCGCTACCGGGATTTGTGGCGCGCGTTCGCGCTCGACGACGAACCATCCGCTCCGCGGGGCACTGAATCAGACGATGAAAAGGCGGGGAACCGATGATTCGGGACTTGTGGTCGATGACGGATCGGCGCTCGAGAATGACGCTGGCGTGGCTCATTGCGTTGGCCGCGCTTGCCTCGCTGGCCCAGGGAGCGGCGTTCGTCGCGCTGCTGCCGCTGCTGTCGGCTCTGGCCGAGGGAGATGATGCGACGGCGTGGCGTTTCACCGGCGTCATCGCCGGCCTCGCGGTCGCCCATGCGGTGCTGTCCCTCGCCGCGGGGACGGTCGGCAGGGCGAATTCCGCAGCGGTGCTGTCGTCCCTGCTGCGTTCCCTGGGCAAACGCGTGCTGACGTTGCCACTCGGGTACGTCACCAAGTCCACGGCCGGCCGCTTTTCGGAGATGGCGTCGTCGGGTATCGCGTTCGCGGCGTCCGTGCCGCACGTGATCCTGCGGCCCGTCATCGCCGCGGTGGTTGCGCCGACCGTCATCGCCTTCGGAATTCTGGCGGTGGATTGGCGCGTCGGTTTGGTTCTCGTCGCGTCGGCGCCGGTGCTCTTCTTCGCCTACCGGGCCATTGGCCGGGTCGGCGGGGAGTCGGACGAAGCGCATGCTGACGCCGTCGCTGCCGTCTCCGGCAGGCTGATCGAGTTCACCCGCTGCCAGCAGGCGATTCGCGCCGCGAGCGACGGTTCGGCGGCGGACGCGATGGTGGATGAGGCGATCCGGGCCCAACACGATACGTTCGCGAAGGCGACGTCGACGCAGGGGGCGGCCATCGGACGGTTGAGTTCGGTCGTCCATGCGGTGTTCACGGCGGCGGTAATCGTCGCCGTAGCAGTCGCCGCGACGGGCGGGATGGCGCCGGCGCAGTTGGCGCCAATGCTCATCGTGGTCGTCCAGTTCACCGGACCGATCACCACGGCGGGAGCGTTGTCCGGCGGTTTCGGTGCGGGCCGCAACACGTTGGCTGCGTTGCGTGACCTTCGGGCGATCCCCGCCCTTCCCGAACCGACCGCACCGGAGCTGCCCAACGGGCATGACGTGGAGTTCCGCGGCGTGAGCTTCGGGTACGGGGATAAGAAGGTTCTCGACGGCGTCAGCTTCCGTGCACCTCAGGGAGCGCTGGTTGCTGTAGTGGGACCGTCGGGGGCGGGCAAGACGACGGTCATGCGGCTGCTGTCGCGTTTTCATGATCCGGACTCGGGGGAGATCCTCATCGGCGGGGTGCCCTTGCCTCGGATCGGCACCGACGGCGTGAACTCGCTGGTGACCCCGGTGTTCCAGGAGACGTTCCTTTTCGACGCGTCCGTGCGGGACAACGTGGTCTTCGCCGACCCCGAATTCGGTTCCGGGCCCGGTGACGGGGACCGCTTGCGCGAGGCCGCTCGGCGTTCCGGGGTGGACCGCATCGTGGAGCTGCTGCCTTCCGGGTGGGATACCCCGGTGGGGGAGGAGGGGACGCTGCTGTCGGGAGGCGAGCGGCAGCGCCTCGCCATCGCCCGGGCGCTTCTGAAGGATTCCCCGGTGGTGCTTCTCGACGAGCCGACGTCCTCGCTGGATGCGGCCACTGAGCGGGCGATCGTCGGCACGATGGAGGCGTTGCGCGGCGATCGCACCGTGATCGTCGTCGCCCATCGCCTGCACACCGTCCGCGATGCCGACCTCATCGTCGTGCTTTCGGAGGACGGGACGGTCGCAGAACGGGGCACGCACGATGAATTGCTGGCGAAGGGCGGCCGCTACGCCGAGTCGTGGGCGTGTCGGACGGGGAGCTCCTCGGGCGCCTGATCCTCATCACCTGGTCGATGCCCTCACGGGCCGCCCTGCCGCAGCTTCCCGAATCCCACCGCCAGGCGCTCGGTGGGCAGAGCGAAACCGCCGACGAAAACGCCGAGCAGCACGAACACCGACGAGCTGTAAGGCTGAAGCTTCCTAGAAAGCGAAAATAGCCCTCTTCCTCATTCCCGTGAAAGCTGGGAGGGAAGGGGGCTCTTTGCTGCCTTGCCGCTAGCTACTACCGCCCGTGCACCTGGTTTTGAGCAATTTCCAGCCCGTGGCTGGCGATTAGCTCCACTGCCTCCGCCGCGGTGGGCAGGGTGAAAGCGAGTTCCTCGCGCTCCTTGGCATTGAAGTTGCGCAGCACATAATCAGCTGGATCCTGGCGGCCCGGAGGACGACCAATGCCAATGCGCACGCGCATGTAGTCCTTCGTGCCCAATGACTTCGATGTCGAACGCAGGCCATTGTGGCCATTCTCGCTCCCGCCGCGCTTAAGGCGCACCACACCCGGGTCTAGGTCCAGCTCATCGTGGACCACCACGACGTCGCTAGGTGCGACATTGAAGAACTTCGCCAGCGCCGCGACCGGCCCACCCGACAGATTTATGTACGTCCGGGGCTTAGCCAGAATCACCTGTCGCTCGCCACCATCGGAGATTTTAAACCGAGTCTGCACAATCTCAGCATTCGATTTCTTGTGCACGCTAAACGACGAAGGCATCGGAGAAGTCCGGCTGGCTAGTTCATCTAGCACCAGATGTCCGACGTTATGGCGGGTGAGTTCATATTTGGGCCCAGGGTTGCCGAGCCCCACGACAAGCAGAGGCGTGGTGGAGGCGTTCATGAGTTCAATCTTGGCACACCGTGCACGGTCTTATGATTTTTCTGCGGGTGACTCTTCACGTTGATTGACTTTGAAAACGCCCCGTACTCGTCAAACAAAACTACAAGGAGCCGCGGCTCGTACACCTCGCCCGAGATAGCTGCGGCTTTCTGCTGCGCGTAGCGGTGTTCCATCTCCGCATGCACCCACTGGATAAGGCGGACATGCTCCGCGTCGGTTGACGTGTACATCACCACATTGGGTAGGTGCTGCACCAGGGGAACGTAGTCCGAGCTACCTTTACCGTCGGCAATCATTGCATCGGCACCCGCGAGCACGCAGCTAGTCAGCAGCCATGAGGCCCAAAACGACTTACCGCTACCAGTGCCGCCGCCGACCAGTGCGTGCGGTGAGCGCGCCATAGCAGCCGACAGCACTTCGCCGTCCGCCGTGCGGCCCTGCACCCACGCCAGGCGCGGATACGCGGCAACAGATGACGCGCAAAACTCTTCCAACGAGTCGGTGCCAGTTACATGGAGTTGCTCGTCTGCGCCAGGCACCCAGGGGTCATGCGGGCAGCCCTCGGCGGGGTGACGATTGCCACTCGGTCAGCGGCCAAACGGCGCAGTTCAACGTCGCATTTCACGACACCGCGCAGCTTTTCAACAGTCCGGTTCCAAACGTCGAACCCAACAGTCGGCGGGGTTTCACTGACAGGTAACCGCGACCGTCACCTGTCACACCCCACCCCTGCGGAGTAGGGCAGAGGTAGGAGGTCACCCCGTCCGCGCGTTTAGTGACGTAGGCGAGACCCAGCTTGTGCATGGTGTGGTTCCAGTGTGCCAGCGTCGTGGACTGCACCAGCTCCCAGAGGCCGCGCGCGTCGCGCTTGACGAGCTGATAGCCGCGGGTGGCTTGCATGTCGTGACCCGCGACCTGCGCCGTGAGGCCATTGCCGGTTACGTCGTAGAGACCGGCGGAGCGCAGGGCTTCCACCGCGTCGCCGGTGTCGAGTTCCAGTGTCAGGCCTACGCTGTCCGGCTCAAACCGCACCACGTGCTCGTGCCACGGCTGCGGGGAAAACACCGCGCCGTAGATACGCAGCAGCTCGTGCACAGAGTCAGCGGGCAGCTTGCCGACCCCCGGCTCATGGAACGAGCCGCCCTTTACGTGCTGGGCAAGCTGTGAGTAGCGTTCGCGGTAGCTGGCGAGGTCAGCGACTGCCTCGTTGATAAGTGCGGGGCCGCAAAAACCCTCGTCCACGGTGTCCGTCTCTGCTACTTGCTCCGTGTCACCGGGAACCTGCGGCAGGGTGTCGTCGCCGAGTCCGGCGAAAAAATCTTTAGCCATTTTCTTACTCCTAAACGTTTGTCCATGACTCCGTTGCGACCTCCGCGTCCGGCCGGTCAGCGGTCGTCATGGTGAACACAAAATTGCCGTTTGACTGGTCGATATGAAATCAAAAAGGTTTTTCACATTGAGGCGGCGACGAATGCGCTCCTCATTCTTTTCCAAGTCAGCGAGGCGGTACTGCGACGGCGCGGACACTCGCGCCTCCACGTTGCCAGTTTCCGCTAGTGGGGTCAGCGACACGGTGCAGCAGGCCGTGTGGAAAGCCTTGCCATTCTCGTCGTAGGTGGTCTTCGCCAGGCCGCCAGCCTCTAAAGCGTCGTCCAAATCAGCGAAGCGCCCGCGCCCTGTCTTCTGGTCGAACACGACCGTCACGGCACTGCGTGGCGGTACCCGCACCTCGTACCGGCGACCCCTGAACCATGCGGCGAGCCACAGGGCAATGGCGGCGACCGCCGTGTACCCGGCAGCAGCATTGTGCAGCACCACCGAGACCAGATACAGCGCGGCGAGCACGGCGAGCCAGCGGAGCCACCGCCTGCGCCAGGTGGGCTGCCACAGCCACCGCGGAGTGTCGATGGGCAGGCTCCACTGCGGGCGGGGAAGCCCCAGCCTGTCGAGCAGCCCGGCGCGGTTGTCCGTCTCCTGTGGCGGGGCGAAGTCAATGTCGGGGTCGCCGAGCGGCTGCATGATGGTCGTCTCGTCGTTATCTACTGGGTAGAAGGCGCGGGTTTCGTCATTCATCGTTACCTCCGCAAATCATGGTGTAGGCGAGGAGATAGGTGGCATAGGGCTGCTTCACGCGCCCCTCGTCCAGTGCCTCGTTGTATATCGAGTACCGCTTGGAGGCGCTGGCCTCGCCGCATACCCACGCTTCCTGTGGCAGCTCCTCGCGCCAGCCGGAGTCACAGCCGTCGGGCACCAGGTAGGTGTCCGCGTCCGAGTCAGAGTTCACTTGGAAAGCGGGCGGGGTGCCAGTGCCGACCCACTGGAAGCAGGCCTTTAATATGTCGGGACGGTAGGGGCGGACTTGGCCGAGGTGGTCCACAATCTGCTGCCCGCGCTCGTACGGCGACGATGTAGTGGACGGCGTAGGCGACGGAGTAGAGGTGGCTGTCGAGGTCGGACTAGCTGTCACCGTCTCACCACTGCCACTGGTGCCGTGCGGCAGCCACAGCCACACGGTCAGCAGTGCCAGTGTAGTGCAGGCTGCATACGCTAGACGCGACACATCACGCGGGTGCGGGCGGCCGCCGCCATATTTCGCGGTAATTAGCTCCGGGCCGGGAAGTGTGGAAGAAAATTCTTCGAACTCTCTTTGCGCGCCGTCGCTGTGAAACGGCGGCACGTCGAGGATTACCGATTTCATGCCGCTACCTCCAATCTAAGCGTCACTGTGACGTTTTCCCGTGTACTCACAGCAGACCTCCTAATAGGTGGAGTAGCTGGCTGGGGTCGATTTCCGCAGCGGCTCCGCCGCCACCGGCCAGCAGGAAGCCGAGGCCGACGTAGCCCAATTTCTTTTTCATGCTCCTGCTCATTTCCCGGTCACCAGCCCCAGCGCCTCGCGCAGCGGGCGGGCAGGCCACCGCAGCACACGACCCACCTGGACGGCAACAATTTCCTGGTCTCCCACGACGACATCGTCAAGCGTGCTTCGCTGCTGCGCCGTGACTCTGTCCCCGGTGCATTCGACGGCACTATCTCGGTTGACCGCGAAAACAACATTATTTGGGCAAACGGCACCCCGATCCAGGTCATCTACTCCAATGACCCGGCTACTGTTGACTACACCGCGTACGACCTCAACGATGCGATTGTCATCGACAACACCGGCCGCTGGCGTGACCGTGAGGGGCTGTCACAGCACCTGCAGTCCAAGGGCGTTTCCAAGGTTCTGCTCACCGCGCCGGGCAAGGGCGGTGTGAAGAACATCGTCTACGGAATTAACCACAGCATTATCGAGGAGTCTGACAGCATTTTGTCGGCAGCCTCCTGTACTACCAACGGCATCACCCCGGTGCTCAAGGTCATCAATGACCGCTACGGCGTGGCGCACGGCCACGTGGAAACCGCGCACTCGTTTACCAATGACCAAAACCTCATTGATAACTACCACAAGGGCGAGCGCCGCGGCCGCGCCGCTGGCCTGAACATGGTGCTTGCCGCCACCGGTGCCGCCAAGGCCGTGGCCAAGGCCCTGCCTGAGTTCGAAGGCAAGCTGACCGGCAACGCCATCCGCGTTCCCACCCCAGATGTATCCATGGCGGTGCTCAACTTGGAGCTGGAGCAAGAAGTCGACCGCGATGAGGTCAATGACTTCCTGCGCAATGTCTCCCTGCATTCGGATCTGCGCCAGCAGATTTCCTACATTGCCTCCCCAGAGGTCGTCTCTAGTGACTTCGTGGGCAATACCAATGCCGGCATCGTTGATGGCATCGCCACCATTGCCTCCGGCAAGCACCTGGTACTCTACGTCTGGTACGACAACGAGTTTGGCTACTCCAACCAGGTCATCCGCGTGGTGGAAGGGCTTTCTAATGCCCGCCCGGTGGTCCTGCCCAAGCGCGTATCTCCCTCTGAGCTTTAAGCTCGCATAATTTAAGGCCCGCGGTAATCCCCGCGGGCCTTAATTATTTAAGCGGTGGGGCGAAGTGCCCGTGTCCGCAACAACCGCCTGGCGGCCCACGAAGTAATGGCGGCGAAAAGCAGGGTCATCATCGCCGCAGCGGCGTAGCGGACAGGAGAATCCGCATTCATCGGCCAGGCGGGGAAGGCAATGAGCCAGAGCACAGTCTTCGCGAGGACATCGCCGCCTACCGTCACGGAGACAATGATGCCGACGATTGTCAGAGCAAGTGAGCTCCAGATACCAAAGCGGATGACGACGATGAGCGATATCACCGTGAGCACGTATCCCACGCCGACCGCTAGGGGCAGTTGCGCTAGTACGGTTAGGGCAGCACCACCGGCGAAGATAACCGCGACTGAAGCACACGTGCACACCACTGCGATGATGCCCAGTAACCACAGGAGAAGGGCAGTAGAACAGTGGCGAGATTCTATATAAACAATTGGCCACGCGCCCGAGAACCCCGGCCAGACCAGCACAGAAAGTACACCGGCACCCACGGGGAGAAGCAACAACGTGAAGAATCCCTGTACATAACTTGGTGGGTAGATAAGGGCAATAAAGATCAGCGCTAAGGCGCTTAATGCCAAACAAGTGATGACCGCTGGCGTCATGATGACCCGGTAAAAGCCACGCAGCGCATCTGCAAGGCGCGAGTAGGCAGCGGCACGAGAGACAGTCGCAGGGCGCCACCCCTGAGCAGGAGTGGCGGTGGTACTGGTCGTGGGAGCCGTCACGCCCCGGGGTCGGGAGCGCGGCCGTACTCGGCGCGGTGTCATGGTCGCGGTGAAAACGCTTGCTACAGCGAGGGTGAGGCATAACGCCAGTGCAGGAAGGGGGCTTTCCTGCAGGAGCGGATCGCCAGGCTCGAGCGGAACCGAATTCTGGTGGATGCGCAGCGCAGGCAAGAGTAACCGTAGCGGCCACGCGGGTGGGAAGGCCCACCATAGCGGCCCTTCGACAACGCGAGGAAGCACACTAATGACCTGCCAGATAGCCGCGAGAATTAGCGTGACGGCAAGGCCCAGCCTGCGGGCGCCTGCGGTCGCAAGCCCCGCGATGCCGATCGCTCCAAGGAAAGAATAAGCTCCAGCGATGATAAGCAGCTGGTGTTCTGCACGAGCTTGTATTGCAACCGCCGCCCAGGACAGACCGAAATTAAGTAGGTGAAATACTGCGAGGCTTGCCACGACGATGAGGAACCGGGAGGCATGCTCATAGCGAGGGTTAAGCCGGCGCCATAGGGTGCCGCCGCTACGGTTGAGTGCCTCGCGGCGTTCTGGAATGCCAGCAAAAAGTGCAATGAGCGGAGCGTACATGCCAGTGATGAACATGGATTGCCAGCCAAGAACCCCTGTAGCGTCTTCGGCAGAGGAGGCAAAGGCAGAAAAGAATACCGTCATTAACACCAGTGGCAGGGCGAGTAAGGGTAGCCACTGCACGGCGCTGCCGCGGCACCGCAGTAGTTCTGCAGAAAGATACCGTCGATACTGCTTAACCATCGGTCTCACCATCTGCAGAAGTCAGGCGGAAGAATTCGGCTTCCAATTCACCGCTCGGGGCGAGCTCTTGCAGGGATCCGGAGTACCGGATGGTGCCTTGGGACAAAATAGTGATGTCGTGGGCTAGGTGAAGGACCTCACCGAGTTGATGGGAGCTGACCACGACGGTGTGCCCAGCGGCGGCGAGCTGCTGGAGGAGCTTGCGCAGCTCCGCGATGCCCTGTGGATCGAGTCCATTTTGCGGCTCATCGAGCAATAAGATTTCTGGATCCCCGAGTAGGGTCTGGGCTAATGCCAAACGGGCTTTCATCCCGGTGGAAAAAGATTTTGCCTTCTTAGCACCAACCCTGGCTAGACCGGCAATGTGCAAGACACGGTCGATTTCAGAATCGGGCAATCCAAGCAGGCGGGTATGTACGCGGAGGTTATCTGTGGCTGACAGGTGCCCGTAGAAGGCTGGCCCATTGACCGAGGCGCCAACGTGGTCAAGGACTTCGCGCGACCATGGTTCGCCAGCCACACGCACCGTTCCCGAATCGGCGGGCAACAGGCCAAGGAAAATGGAAAACAGGGTGGACTTGCCGACGCCATTTCTCCCGAGCACTGCATGTACGCGGCCAGGTGAAATATGAAAACTTATATCCCGCAGCACTGCCTGGGAACCGAAAGACTTTGTGATGTGTTCGAAGGAAACCTCATAGCTCATATGAAAAGTATGAGCCGCGCGACTACCAAAATCTTCCGCCCCCGAGGCGGTCTTCGCGCCGGGTCAGTCCTACCACGGTAGGAGGCTAGGCGATGCCAGCTTTGTGCGCCAGTAGCACCAAAGCCACGCGGTCGCGTGCAGCTAGTTTGGACATCAGCGCGGAGACATGCGTTTTTACCGTGGTATCTGCGATAGACATGTGGCCGGCAATCTCGCCATTGGTAGCTCCGCGCGCAATGAGTGTGAGCACCTCCATCTCGCGTCGTGTGACTAGGCTAAGTCCTTGGCGTTGGTGTGGACTAAGCTGGCTGTGCGTTAGTGCCCGGCGGTAGCCCTCCAGAACAGGGCCCGTTACTTGGGAGGCGAGGACAGACTCGCCCTTGGCAACGTCTCGTACTGCTTCTACCAGCACCTCAGGATCCGCATCTTTTAGCAAGAATCCATGCGCACCGGCGGCAATAGATTGGGATACCAGATCTTCTTCATTGAACGTGGTAAGCATGATAATTCGGCAGTCAGGGGTGCGGGAGAGAATAGCTTGAGCCGCGGCAATTCCATCCATGCCAGGCATTCGTATATCCAAAATGGCCACATCAATGCGGTATTGAAGAGCTAATGAGACGGCGTCGGCTCCGGAGGCTGCGGTAGCCACCACCTCAATATCTTCCTGCGCGTTCAAGATGGTCGATAAGGCAGCGACGAGCATTGCTTGATCGTCTGCAAGCATGACGCGAATCTTAGGCATGGTTGTCCTTGTGTAATGGGAGTTCCGCATCCAGTGTAAATTTCTGGGCATCGCCACTGTTTATTAAGCTTCCGCCCAACGCTTGGGCGCGTTCCTTTACTCCCACCAAACCCACGCCGCTGCCGGATACTTCACTGGGAGTCGGGGACGTAGCGGTGGAGGTGAGGGTGACTCGTGCGGCATCGGAAAGCGTAAGTTTTAGCTGCACATGCGTGCCGGGGCCTTGATGACGCAAGGCATTGGTCAGCCCTTCAGAAATGATGCGCACCAGGGCTAGCTGAGTCAGCGCGGAAACCTCGTAGGAGGATGGCAATTTCGCGTCAATCTTCAGGCCAGCGGTGCGAAAGCCGTCGATGATGCCCTGTACATGCTCGAGCTGCTGAGCGGGTTCCAAAGCCGTAGGCCCCGTACTGCGTAACGCCGTGACGATGGCGCGCACTTCCTCCAGCGCGGAATCCGCACCATCGCGAATACTCTTCAAGGTGTCCTGTGCAGCGGTCGTATCCATTCGAGCGGCGATAATCCCGGCATTGGCCTGAACCTTGATCAAGGTGAGGGAATGGGCCAAGACATCGTGCAATTCTCGGGCGATGAGTAAGCGCTCTTCCTCCTGCGCTTGGTGGAACCGTTCTTGAGCTAAGCGCTCGCGTTGCCTATCCAGATCAAAATAGCGTGCGGCGATGAAATAGGCGCTGCCGAGCACCGCCCAATGCACCACCAGCAAGGTAATGTAGCGGCGATCTAGCTGGAAAGATAAGAGAAAGGACTCAGGGTCAATGCGCCACATAGCAGGCGATATAAGAGAACCCATAAACGCAGCGGTAAGCACCGCGCGGGGAATTGAGCGGCGTTCCACGTAGCGGGAAGTAGCGTAGACGGCCATCGGCGCGGTCAATGCCCATGGGGTGACCCCGAGGTTTGCTGGTAGCTGGCTTATCCACGCCGCGGCCCACGCACCAAGGAGGACGATAAAGCCAGCTGCGCTGAGTACCGGTTTGGTACGCCAGACCCAGATGAAGGGTAAAAATAAAAGCGATAGCGCTGCTTGGATGAGTTCGATAGCACCGGGATTCGCCCATGCACTAATGAGATAAAACACCGCGATGAGCGCTGCCACCGCGGTGAGGATTTTATCCCCCAAGCGTGTTCTGGCGACGGTGTCAGTGCTCATAGTCGGACATAGTAGTACGCCTTCGGGGGGGGGACTACTTCTTTTTGTCCTTCTTCTTGCTTTTCTTCTTACCCTTCTTTTTAGACGAGTCCTCTAGCTTGGCGGCTACATCCGGCACATAGCGGAACTCTTCGCGGTCTGGGCGCTCGTAGGTCTTGCCATCGGAATCGGGACGGTGTGGGATTTCCGGCAGCTCGCGCTCGATCTTTTCGTAAGGGATGGTATTGAGCAGGTGCGAAATGACGTTGATGCGCGAGCGCTTTTTATCCTCAGACTCCACGGTGTACCACGGCGCGGTCGGGGTATCGGTGTGGATGAACATGGCATCCTTGGCGCGGGAATAGTCTTCCCAGCGGGTAATGGATTGGAGATCCATGGGGGAGAGCTTCCAGCGGCGCAGCGGATCATTGCGGCGGGATTCAAAGCGCTTAATCTGCTCTTCATCAGAGACAGAGAACCAGTACTTGCGCAGGATGATGCCGTCTTCCACAAGCATCTGCTCAAAGGTGGGAGCCTGGTGCAAGAAGCGGACGTATTCTTGGTCGGTGCAAAAGCCCATGACGCGCTCAACGCCGGCGCGGTTGTACCAAGAGCGGTCAAAGATGACGATTTCGCCCTTGGTCGGCAGCTTTTCCACGTAGCGCTGGAAATACCACTGGCCCTGTTCGCGCGAGTTCGGGGCCGGAAGAGCCTCGATCCGGCAGGTGCGGGGGTTGAGATACTGCGTGATGCGCTTGATGGCAGAACCCTTGCCGGCGGCGTCGCGGCCTTCCATGATGATGACCACGCGGGCGCCGGTTTCAACGACCCACTGCTGCATATCAACGAGCTCTGCTTGCAACCGCTCGAGCTCTTTTTCGTAGGCCTTCTTATTCAGCTTCTTAGGGGATTTGCTGCTTTTGGTGCTCATTCTTCCAGCTTAACGGCTTGGTGGCCCTATCTAGAAAACTGGTGTGCCCTCGTTGGAGTGAGAACCCAACCACAGCTTGTGCGGGGTATGTGCAGCAGGCTTAGAGGCCGGGCTCGCCGTAGCGAGTGGTATTAGAAATATGACCGAGCCCTTCGACGTCTATGGCGACGGTATCGCCGTTCTGGAGGAATTGCTGCGGGTCGCGGGCAAAACCAACGCCTTCGGGCGTACCGGTCACGATGACATCACCGGGGTTGAGGGGATAGAGCTGCGAGCAAAATTCGATGAGCTCAGCGATGGAAAAGATGAGGTCATCAGTATTGTCCTGCTGGCGCACCTCGCCATTAACCGTGGTGGTCAGTCGCGCGCTTTTGCCCGGCGCCCATTCATCAGGGGTGGTCAGCCAAGGCCCAAAGCCTGCGGTGCGATAAAAAGACTTGCCCGCGTGGAATTGGCTGGTCTGACGCTGAAAATCGCGCAGGGTGTAGTCATTCATGATGGAATACCCCGCCGCGTAATCTAATGCGTCTGCGCGGGTTACGCGGTGCGCGCGCTCGCCGATGACCACCGCTAGCTCACCCTCATAGTCCAGCTTCTGGGTTGCGTACTCGGGGATATAGACGTCATCGTAGGGGCCAGTCAGAGCATCGGCGAACTTGATAAATAGCGTGGGGTGCTCGGGAAAGTCGCGGCCCATTTCCCGGATATGCTTGGCGTAATTAAGGCCTACGCAGATGATCTTTCCTGGCGTTGGGACGACTGCTTCTAAATCATGCTGCTCAAAGACTATCGGCTCGCCGGATAGTTGTGCGGCCTTGCGCCAATCTTCGCTGCGCAGCAGCGCGCCTACGTCCTCGTAGTCCAGCTCCACTCCCACATTATCGCCTTCAATGCGGATTGCAGAGGTGCCGAACGCGGTGCGAAGAGTAGCCAATTTCATGCCAGCTAGTCTAGCGCACTCCTTATTTCTGCTACTGCGTCAGCGCAGAGGATGGGGATCTCCACCTTTTCTTGTTTGGACCACGGCTTGAGCACAAACGATGCCGGATCCATCCGGCCTGGCGGCCTTCCGATGCCGATAGAAAGGCGCTGATAGTCCTTAGTACCGAGCGACTTCGTAGTAGAGCGCAGACCGTTGTGCCCGTGATCGCCACCGCCTTGGCGCAATTTCACGGTCCCGAAGTCGAGTTCTAATTCATCGTGCATCACCACAATATCTGCGGGTGCCAGATGGAAGTACTGGGCGAGTGCCTTGATCGGCCCGCCAGACATGTTCATAAAGGACCGCGGTTTAGCGCAGATTACCTTGCGTCCGGATAGCATTCCTTCCGCGACCTCGGTATTAGTCTTCTTATGCACCGAAAAGCTGCTCATTAATTCACCGGCGAGCTCATCGGCAACGTCGAAGCCGATATTGTGCCGCGTGCCGGAATATTTCGGGCCAGGATTGCCAAGGCCTACTACGAGTAGTGGAGTCACTGCATTATTGTCGCATAGATTGAAATTCTATTGGAAATACAAGTCTATGCTCCATAGAATATGCCGCCGAGTATCACTGCTGCTTGGGTGCTAAAAATACCTCTTACAGCGGTGGACTTGGGGAAGTATCGTAGTGATTAAGGAGGTGCGCCCCATGCCCGAAAAATCACCTGAAGTTGATCGCGAAACCGAAAATGTTCCTAGTGGCAAAGTTGCTGCTGCGCGGCTCATTATCAAGCGCGCTAAGGAAGGCAAGGGCAAGATCGAAATCACGCCTAGAATTCGTGAACTTGCCGGACAAGATTTATAAAACCATCTATAAAACTGCGATATCGCCGTGAGCATTGCTGCTCACGGCGATATGCGTTTGGGGGAGTGGGAAATTACTCCTCGGAGTCGTCGGACTCGGAGGACTCGCCTTCGGCCTCTTCGTCGACGGAGTCGGCACCAGCGTCGGCGCCGCCTTCCTCAGCAGCCTCAGCGGCCTCTTCGAGCTCCTCGTCAACCTCAGGCAGGGAGATGGAGAGGATAACGGTCTCTGGGTCTGCCACCAGGGTGGTGCCTTCCGGCATGGTGATGTCGGCGGCGGTGATGACCTCGCCGTCCTCGAGGCCCTCGATGGACAGCTCGATCTCTTCCGGAATGCTTAGTACGTCAGCCTCAACCATGAGGACGTCTGCATCCTGAATGTGCATGGTGCCCGGTGCGGACTCGCCGGTCAGGGTAATCGGAACCTCAACCTCGACCTTCTCGCCGCGCTTAATCAGCAGCAAGTCAACGTGGTCGATGTCCATGGTGAGCACGTTCTGGTCAACGTTCTTGACCATGGTCAGGTACTGCTCGCCCTCAAGCTCAAGCTCCAGAACGGCGTTGACACCGTTGTTGCGAACGAGGGACTGGATGTCCAGCAGTGGCACTGCGAAGTGTACGGGCTCCTGGTCGCTACCGTAGATTACGCCGGGAACCTTCCAGTCGCGGCGCAGGCGGCGGGCGTAGCCCTTGCCAAAGACGGTACGTGGTTCTGCTTTAATAATTGGGCGCTCTGCCATGATGCAATCTCCTTTGTCGGTGTAGTGCGGCGAGGCTATCGAAGGTATAAAAACGACGAAAGCCTGCCGATGAACGTCTTGGACGAGTCATCGCAGGCGTCAATAAAAGCAACATGCTCTAACTTCAATCGCGTCGATAACGGCTTCCCAATTTTTGAGTCGCCCTCGCCGAGACTGAGTTAGATTAGCATCTTTCGGCCGATGAAACCAAAACTCACCCCGTTAATCTTCCTTCGCGCCCTCTCCTCTGATTACGCCCTTCGCGCTCACCGGTAGCGCGTATGTCTGTAGCTCGGGTTACGCGGTGAGCGCGAAGGGAGGAGTGGGGCGAACGGCAGGCGGTAGTGCGGTAGTGCTTGCGTGTACCTGCGACGCCTTTGGCGCTCACGGGGATGGAAAACACCGACACCCCGCCGTTCACGGTGAGCGCGAAGGGCGGGGTGTGAGTTGTAGTGCGACCGGCGAAACGCTTATGCGCGGTCGAAAAGGGTAGTCACGGAACCGTTTTCGAAGATCTCATGGATGGTCCGAGCCAGCAGTGGGGCAATGGACAGGACCTTGAGGTTGGACCAGCCTTCGGTGGACTGCGGAAGGGTATCGGTGGTGATGACTTCCTCGGCACCGCACTCGGAGAGGCGCTCGCGGGCAGGGTCGGAGAAGACGCCGTGGGTGCAGGCGATGATGACCTTCTTTGCACCCGCTTCCTTGAGTACGCGCACGGCGCCGGCGATGGTGCCGCCGGTGTCAATCATGTCATCGAGAAGCACGCAGTCCTTGCCCTCAACTTCACCCACCACGCGGTTGGAGACCGTCTTATTGGCCTCGGTATTGGAACGGGTCTTGTGGACGAAGGCCAGCGGGGCATCGCCCAGGTCGTGGGCCCACTTTTCGGCGACCTTCACGCGGCCGGCATCGGGGGAGACTACGGCGATGTTATCGGTGGCGTACTTGGACTTGATGTAGTCGGTCAAGATGGGCTGGGCGTGCATGTGGTCCACCGGGCCGTCGAAGAAGCCTTGAATCTGGTCCGTGTGCAGGTCTACCGAGACGATACGGTCCGCGCCGGCTGCCTGCAGGAGGTCTGCGACCAAGCGGGCGGAGATGGGCTCGCGGCCCAAGTGCTTTTTATCCTGACGCGCATATGGGTAGAACGGCAAAATTGCGGTGATGCGCTTGGCGGAACCACGCTTTAGTGCATCGATCATGATGAGCTGTTCCATCAACCACTTATTGAGCGGTTGGGAATGCGATTGCATAACGAAGCAGTCAGCGCCGCGCACGGACTCTTCGAAGCGGATGAAGATTTCGCCATTGGCGAAGTCCCGGGCGGTGGTAGGAACCAGATCGGTGTTGAGTTCCTTTGCCACTGCCTCTGCCAATTCTGGGTGTGCGCGCCCAGAAAAGAGCTTCATGTTCTTGCTACTACCAGTTACTTTGCCAGTCATAGGAGAATATGCCCCTTTACTTTTCGTTGTCCTGTGCACGGGCTGCGGCTTCTGCCGCTGGGGTGCCCGGACGCTTCTTTTCAACCCAGCCTTCGATATTGCGCTGTTTGCCACCGGAGACTACGAGTGCTCCCGCGGGAACATCGTCTTTAATTACTGTACCCGCACCGGAGTACGCGCCATCACCGACATTGACTGGAGCGATAAACATCGTATCTGAGCCGGTGCGCACGTGGCTGCCAATGGTGGTGTGGTGCTTGTTCACACCGTCGTAATTGACGAAAACGGAGGACGCACCGATATTGGATTCCTCGCCCACGGTGGCATCACCAATATAGGTAAGGTGCGGCACCTTGGTACCGCGGCCGAGCTCGGCATTCTTCGCCTCGACGAAGCCGCCGAGCTTGCCGTCTTCGCCCACGATGGTATTCGGGCGAATAAAGGTAAAAGGCCCGATCTTGGCGTTGACGCCGATGACGGAATCGCTGCCGTGCGTGCGGACCACGGATGCGCCGGTACCAATCTGCATATTCGTCAACGTGGAATCCGGTCCGACCTCGGCATTATCGGCGATGCTCGTTGCACCCCACAGCTGGGTGCCGGGGTGGATGGTGACATCGGTGCCGATGGTGACATTGACACCAATCCAGGTGGTTTCCGGATCGATGATGGTGGCGCCGCCGCGCATGGCTTTTTCCACCATGCGGCGATTGAGCTCGCGGCCGGCGGCGGCCAGCTGCACGCGGTCATTGACCCCGGCGAGTTCCTGCGGATCCCCGGCGACGTGAGCTCCCACGCCATGTCCGGCGGTGCGGGCGATTTCGAGGACATCGGTAATGTAGAGCTCGCCCTGCGCATTATTGGTATCAAGCTTGGTTAGGGCATCGCGCAATGCTGCCGCATCGAAAGCGAAAACACCGGAGTTGACCTCATTAACCAGGCGCTGTTCTTCGGTGGCATCCTTGTGCTCCACGATGGCGGACACAGACCCGTCTGTGTCGCGAATGATGCGGCCATAACCGGTGGCATCTGCAAGGCGCATGGATAATACCGTGACCGCATTGCCTTGAGCGGTATGGGTATCGCGCAACCCCTCGATGGTTTCTGGGGTCAAAAGCGGCACGTCACCGTTGGTGACGATGATGGTGCCTTCGAAATCAGAAATTGGGGAAATCCCGCAGGACACGGCATGGCCGGTACCGCGCTGTTCTTCCTGCACGGCCTGCACGACCTCGCGGTCCAGCTCATTCGCAATTTTTTCCACGACGGGTGAGACCTGATCGCGCTGGTGGCCCACGACGGTTACGAGGTGATCCGGGTTAATACCCGCCGCGGCGTGCAGCGCGTGTCCAAGCAGCGTGCGACCGCCAATTTCGTGCAAAGTCTTTTGCTTTGTGGATTTCATGCGCGTGCCGGCGCCCGCCGCAAGGACGACGACGGCACTTGGGGTAGTTGCTTCCACGGTCAACAAAACTCCTGGGGGTTGAGTTTGATTAGTTCTTCGGGCTTTATCTTATAGTCCATATTTAAACTATGTGCGAGAAACCTCCTTAAGGCTGCCCGCGCGCCACACTCCAATAAAGCCGACGAGCGCCAAGAAAATCAACGCTGCCTCTGGCCCCGCGAGAGCGATAACGGAAGAAATACCACCCACGATGAGCAAAATAATGCCCATCATGGTGTTAGCCGCACCCACGTACTGCGTCCTTTTATCCCCACCGGCCATATCCACTACGTAGGTCTTTCGCGCCACGCGAACAGACGTATGCGCGAGATTGACGGCAAAGAAGCCGAGCGGCATGACCCAAGCATTCATAGCGTCTGGGGCCCAGTGGGAACTAGCCACGATGAGCAGGATGATAACGGAGGAGGCGGCAGCACCAGCAGCCATGGTGTTTTTGGAGGATTTATCCGAAAATACGCCAGAAACTCGCCCACCGATAAGTGAGGCCAAACCAGAGGCAATCACGAAGCCGAAGACACCAGATAGGTCATCGTGCAGCAGCACGATAAAAGCGGTAGAAAGCGCCGAGACCAGCAGTAGTGCGCGAACGATGACGAAGTTGCGGAACTGGGCATCGTCAGTGAAAAGCTTCCACGTATCTGACCACCAGCTCTTATCGATGCCCTCTTGTTCCCCCTCCGGCACCGGCTCTTCCACGTGCGAAAATACCCACGTGGCAATGGCCCAGGTAGAAGCGCCGACCAATAAAACGATGCCCATAGTAGAGATCGTGAGATCCCCCAAGAGGAATAAGCTGACACCGGCAAGCAGGGTGGCCCCGCCGCCCAAGGCCGTTGCGGATCCGGTGACTTGACCGCGCTGGCCCTTGGAAATCGTGCGCGCTTGGACGTCTTTGCCAGCGATGGAACACAACGCGCGGAACAGGGAAAGCGCCGCCAACGCAAGAAGTACGATCACGCCCAACCATGCGCCGCGTATAAAGAAAGCTGCAAGGGCAATCACGGCGGCGGAGAGAGCTTGGCCGGTCGAGCCGATCATCCACAAGCGCTTGCGGGCGCGGTGAGTGGTCACCCAGGGGGTAAGAGCGGCCTGCGGCAGCATGGAGCCAGATTCCCGGATAGGGGTAAGCAAGCCGGTGAAGAAGGCGGGGACGCCTGCCGCATTAAAGAGCGCCGGCAGCACCGTTTTGGAGGCAACGATCTGGTCGCCTAAATTTTGCAGGCCATTGGACCAGATGAAGTACCTGGCATTTGAGTTAGACATGAAAGAACTTTCGAGATAACCGAGACAAAGCGGGATAACACTGTAATCCGGTCAGAAGAGACCGTCTATCAACTTTACTCACTTCCTACCCCTAGAAAGGGCGAAACCGCTGCGATCGGCTATGTTCAGTAGTTGTTATGCACGACGTGGATCCCCTCATCAACACGATGTACCAGGCCTTCGATCTGATCGGAGTGGCCTTGAACGGCATCATCGGTGGCACGATTGCCCGCCGCCGCGAATTCGACATCGTCGGATTTATTTTCCTCGCCTTATTTTCCGGCCTGGCTGGCGGCATGATCCGCGACATGCTTATCGATGACGGCCCCGCCGCCGCCATTTCAGATCCCTGGTACCTGGGCCTTGCCTGCGCCGGGGCGCTGACCGCCTTTCTCATGGAGCTGAAGGGAAAAGCGTGGGAGATTTTTCGCGAGCACGGCGATGCCATCATTTTGGGTATGTGGTCTACCACCGGTTGCGTGAAGGCACTGGCTGCGGGCATGCCTATGATCCCGTGCGTGTTTTTAGGTGTCTTAACCGCCGTCGGCGGGGGAATGGTCCGCGATGTCGCCTCCGGTCAGATCCCGTCCATTTTCGGCGGCAGCCCCCTCTATGCAGTGCCGTCTATCGTGACCGGCATCGTCATGGTGACCTTTGCATCCTATGACCAATTCGCCTTGGGCATGGTGGTTTCCCCAATCGTCGGCAGCGGCATGGCCATTATTTCTTACTGGCGGGGATGGGTCTTGCCCCGCGCCGGGGTTGCGCCAGTGAACTACACCGCGGCACAGGTGGCCGCGATTGCCAAGAAGGCGGAGGTAAAAGGATTTCGTCGCGGCCGGCGCAAGCGCTAGCGGCTTAGACGGGTCATCGGCCTACAGCGTCGCCAGCTTTAAGGCAGGTTGGTGACGATGGCGATGATGGTAAGGATAATCAGGACAAGAACGCTCCACCTGAGGAATGGATCCTTGGTCAGGGGCAACGACTCCTGCGAGTCGTCATCATCAGGTTCTGGGGAAGACGTGGAGTGTGGAGCGTTCATGGCAGGAATCCTTTCGAGTGCAATGGTGCCTCAATGCTAGTGAGGGTGACTACAGATTATCCACTGCGTACTGTGCTTCTTCAGCGGTGAACTTTTCGCCGTATTCGCTCACGAGTTGGTCATAGATGGCGTTGGGTGACATGCTCATCGTTTCTTCGTAGGTGCGGGCCGTTTGAAGAGCATTATCGTGATAGTCCGCTTCCAAATTATCAATGGCGTACTGGGCGGCTTCCGGGCTGAATTGTTCGCCGTACTCGCTGCTGAGCTGGTCGTACAATCCCTGCTTGGACATGTGCATGGTATCTGAGTACACTTTGGCACTCTTTAACGCATTTTTGAATTCGCGCGGGACGTTCTGGTCATCCTGCGTGGCGTGGGAATCTTCGCCTGCATCAGCTTCCTGGGCTTCTTCCTCCGGGGTGGCCTCCACCGCGTCTTGCTGGGTGGTTTGGTCCGTGGAGTCTGTGCTGCTGCTGTTTTCATCATCGCTGCCGCCTAAACCGGCAATGATGGCGATAACGATGAGGACGCCAATGATGATTGCGCCCCATTTGAGGCACCCGCCCTTTTTCTTCTGCGGCGCGTCAGCTGGTGGTTGACCAGCCTGTGGTTGGCCCGCGGGTTGAGAGTTATTGGAATACGGAGAGGGAGAAGGGGAGGGAGTACTCATGGTGAGCGTTCCTTTCAATGTGGGTGAGGGATATGGAAGAAAGTTTTCCGACATTGGCCACATTGTCGTGACTGTGGTCGAGAGAGATTAGCGAAGTGGATCTTTAGCAACATGGACAGTGGAATCTTGCACATCACCCAGATCAACGACGATGGTGCAGGAATAGAACTCCCGGACTGGGGTGCCAAAGCCATTGGGGAAATCAACTTGGCCAAAGGCGTGGTACGTCCGTGGCGAATCGGTTATAGAATCTGGCGACTGAATATCAATCTCTTCTGGAAAACTGACTCCGCCGGGATACTTGGCCCGGTTGGTTACTTGCTCGCGATATTTATCCAAAGCAGCCTCAGTATCTTGGGCTTCGCTTATCTTTAGTACAGCAAAAATAAAGATCACGAACACCACGAAGGTGGCCCCGACGAGTAATAGCCAGAACCGCCACCGCCTAAAAAGCGGCTTTTTCGGCTTTGTTGTGGGGACTGGGGCCGGTTGTGCGGGATAGGGGGTCTGATATGGAGAGTTGTCCAACGCTAGGGTCTTTCGGAAGAGGAGTAACGAGTGATTGTTGCCGGTACGCACCCCGGCATCGGGCTAGGGTGTGAAGCAGCAACGGCTTTTATTAAATCAACCGGTCTGGACATAAGTATGGTGGCGAGTAAGAGAAATCGCCTATGTGTACGAATGGTGCGTATTGCCTCAACGTATCTGTTAACTCGTGGGATTCTCGATTAATGCAGCCGCAGCCATTTGGCCTCTGCTCCCTAATTCGCTTTGTCTTAAGATGGGATTAGGAAAACTCGGTTATCAATGACTAAGCAGTTGAAAAGGGAAAGGATTTCTATGAGGGCGGACGTAGTAATTATTGGTGGCGGTTTTGCGGGCACTTCTGCGGCTATTACTTTGGCTCGCGCGAACCGGTCTGTAGTCTTAGTGGACTCACATCAGCCACGGAATAGGTTTAGCGAGAATTCCCACGGAGTTTTAGGTTTTGAGTCAGCTTCGCCTATTCAACTGCTGGAAAGTGGCCACCGTGAATTTCAATCGTTCGGAGGAGAGATTATCTCTGAAAAGGCAAAGTTGCTCTCTCCTTTTGAGGATGACTCAGCTGGGTGGAAAGCCGAATTGGAAAGCGGTGAGGTAATCTACTCGCGTCATGTAATCGTTGCTACAGGTATCACTGACGAATTGCCAGATGTTCCCGGACTAGAGCGGCTGTGGGGCTCACGAGTTTTTCACTGCCCTTACTGTCATGGCTATGAGGTCAAAAATAAGAAACTAGCCGTCATTGGTGGAAAGAACCCTCCCTTTACTTTCCGCATAGCAAAGTTGCTCACTAAGTGGACGGATCGAGTGACTTTCTATCCAAATGGATTGGAGCTTCCGCAAGAGGAACAGCGGCGTATGGAATCGCTAGGAATCACGATCGAACTTAATTTAGTGCAAGGGATTACAGAATCTGAACGATTTGATGGTGGCGTATTTCTTGACGTAGGGCAGGAAAAGAGAGAATACAAAGCTTGCTTTACTGGGCCTGAATTTGTTCCCAATGATTCGATTCTCAGGAAAGCTGGATGCGCTGTAGAAAACGGTTGGGTTAAAGCGGACTCTGGGATGACTTCATGCGAGGGCATTTGGGCCGCCGGAAATGTCATCAGCTCTCCAGACCAGATGCCTCAAGCCATGGGAGCTGGAGCCGCCGTTGCCATCAAGGTGGATCAGAAGATGTTTGATGAGGATGTCTCCTGCTAGGAGGCTTATGTCTTTGTAGGGTATAAAAAGCTTAGGATAGAGGTGTTTTCTCAATGAAGGACCAACACGATGTGCCGCGAGGCGTGTTGAAAATCAAGCCTGCCTTTTTCAAGGGGCTATCGTGTACGGTCCCTTTTCGCTAGCATGTGATGATGCGCTTTTCCTACCTGACTGTCCCCGCCGTGACAGCGTGTTTATTGTTAGCAGCCTGCTCGAATCCCGATAGTGGTGACACGAATCAGGCTCCGAGTGGTTCTGAATCTGCGTCGTCCTCCAGTGCTGCCGCGCAGTCAAAGGCGGCGAGCGCTCAGCGCACGGAAATTCCGACCGCAGATGGTGATGCGTCGCAGCTTCTGGCTGGGATGACGATGAGCAATCTCGTTGATAATCAATCGCAAGAAGTAGCCCGCACCGCGCTTGCCGATGCCGGAGTGCCACAAGAAAGCATCGACGGCTTTTTTGAATTGGTAGACGAATACAACACTGCCGTACCGACGGAGAGCATGGTGGCCGAAGGCTTCGTGGATTACGGGACGCAAGACCCAGAATACGACGTGGAGGCCATTTCAAAGGCCTGGAATGACCATCATGCGGACTATGTGGGTACCAATTGTCGCATCAATACCTTCACCTTGGCGGATTCGCTCTTTTCCGTTGACGACCAGGACAACCCCAATGACTCCTTGCTGTTCTTAGATCAACAGTCCCTAGATAATGCGCCGGATCAAATCTTTGATGAAGCCGAGCGCGCCAAGTTCGAGGCTTTCTATGGGAATGTGGAAACCACCATGGAACAAGATCCAGGACAGCACATCGCCGATATCAAGGCTTATTTTAAGGACCGTGGCATCGAGTTCGCGGATACGGACGCCCGAGTGGTCTCGGTATTCTCGCACGATACTTTGACGGAACCGGCCACACTTTTCATCGGGCATACCGGCGTTGCCGTGCCATATGAGGATGGCTACCTATTCTTGGAGAAGCTTGCCTTCGATATGCCATATCAAGCGGTGACGGTGAAGGATATGCAGCAGCTTAATGATTACCTGATGCATAAATACGATGACGGTCCTGATCTGGAGTACGGCCAACCCGTCATCTTTGACAATGATGACGTCATAGAAGGTATGCGCTACGCCAAGAAATAAAAGGGCAGGGCTGGAAATAGGCCATCAACCAAATGGCCGTGGTCTGCTCCGACGGTTTTGACAAATATCTATAATCGCGACCTCTCACAAAGCCACTTGTCACGCTCACGGCCCATTTGGTGGAGATTGCCGGTCCTGAAGGGGCGGCTAAGTGTTTTAAGGCAAGCATAACCACGGTCACGCTGTGTGCTACTGTGATATATGCCTCACATTTCAGGATTGCGATAGTTGATTGATATGTCCCTATAGGTATACTCACTAATCGTGTCGAGCTGGAGTTCTCAGAGGCTAGACACCGCCTCCCCAGCAAACGTTGGGAAAACTCACAAGACTCACAAGAAGGGTTGAAGACATGAAAATGAAGAATTACCGCCGCGTTTCCATCGCAGCTGCAACCGCCGCTCTGGGCCTGACTCTCGTAGCCTGCAGCGATAACGGCAGCTCCGCCCCAGCGACCGTCACCGAGACCGTTGCATCGACTGATCAGGGCAACCAGAGCAACCAGAATGGTGGCAAAGAAACCGTCACCGTCACCTCTGGTGCTGACGCTAACGCGAACGGCGGCAACGCTGGTCAGGGTGGCCAGGCTGGTGGCAACACAGCTACCAACGACCTGCCAACCGAAATCACCGGTTACTCCGGTGAGGCAGAGCGTGACCTGACCGAAGAGCGCCTGACTAAGGATGAAGTGACCCAGGTTCTGCAGCGTGCCCACAATGGCGAAGGCAAGGTCAAGTGGGACAACGACGGCTACTGGGAGGTCGAAGTTGGTGGCGTTGACGTCGACATCGACAAGAACGGCCTAGTCCTTGACGTCGACCGCTAAATAGGTCATCCCGCTTCTGTATGGGCTTTGTGACTATACAGAGCACTCAATAATTGGTTCTTTTTTGGGACCCAGCGGAACCGTCCGATGTGCACGTAGCGCACCGGACGGTTTTTTATTGGCGGACCAACTGGTAGCAAGCGAGATGATTTCGTTTACCGTCGAGCGTTGCCAAAGCAAGGCGGATTCTAGTGGTCGTGGAAACACGATTTTAGATTTCGGTGGCATAGCTTAGCAGTTCGGCCATTTTTTCGGCTGGTTTGGCGAAGCCTAGGGTTGCGCGTGGTCTGTCGTTGAGTTGTAGGGCAACGAACTCGAGGTCTTCTTTGGTGTGGACGGATAGGTCAGTGCCTTTGGGGAAATACTGGCGCAGAAGTGCGTTGGTGTTTTCGTTACTTCCTTGCTGCCAGGGTGATCCTGGATCGCAGAAGTACACCGGATATTCGGTGGCAATGGTAAATGATTTATGGTCGGCCATTTCACTTCCTTGATCCCACGTCAGCGAACCACGCAGGTGTGCTGGTAGCTGTTGGATAGTCTCGACGAGCGCGTTGGGCCCGACCCCGGAAAGTGGACACATCGGGGGTTAGCTATGCTGCTTTGGTCAGTGTAGCTGAAGTCTCGGCTTCAAAGACATC